>NZ_BAAGPS010000055.1:8887-27724 GCF_054783935.1 Streptomyces pseudoechinosporeus | reverse complement strand
ATGGACCGGGTGGGGGCGGGGGGCGCGTGGGCGGGGGTGGGGGCTGGGCCAGATGGGCGATTTCTGGGGATACTTCCCTGCGTGTTCCTAGGGATGTTTCTCTGCGCGGCGGTGCGGGGAGGCGCAGGTTTTTAGGGGCGCGGGGAACTGCGCGACCAGCCACGACGGACGGAAAGCCGCCAAACAACCTTTAGTCCCCGGACGTCCCGCGTCTACCGCCTAGTTGCTGTCACCCGTTCACTCTCGATCCGCTTCGCCACCGCATCCTCCCCCAGCTGATCCAGATGCCGGCACAGAACCACGGAGGCCCCCGTGGCAAGCGGCGCGTACAACCCGGCGCTCAACCCCTCCCACGTGTCGTACGAGAGCCCCGACAACAGCCGCGAACCGGGCCCCGTAAGCCCGAAGCCCGACGCATCGGCCCGCGCCCGCTCCACAACTTCCGCCCCCGTGAATTCCGCCCCGGCCACGATCAGCGCGGGCGCCTCCGGATCCACGGGAGCGTACGGCTGGAAACGGTCACCCTGGCTCGGCACCTCCACCGCGTAGTCGACGTACCCCTCAGGTGGAGCCGAAAAGCGGCGCCCCAGCGGCGCGAGGGACAGCGCGATCCGGTCGCCCGCGCAGGCGAGCCCGGCCTCGAACCGGCCTGGCCCCGCGACGACATGGTCGGCGGCAGCGGCGTCGCCGCCGACGTCCGCGATCACGCCCACCGAGGAGCAGGCGAGCAGCCACACCGCGGTCTGCCAGTGCGCGGGCAGCAGCAGTGCGACCCGGTCGCCGGGCTCGGCGGACAGCTCGTCCTGGAGGAGGTTGGCGGTCTTGGCCACCCAATTGGCGAAGGTGGCCACGGACAGTTCGACCCGTTCGCCGGTGGCGTCGTCGTAGAAGGTCACGAGGGGGCGTGCCGGGTCCGCGGCGAGCGCGGATCGCAGCAGGTCGGCAGGGGTGCGGTCGGTGGCGGTCACGAGAGGAAAGCGTACGCGGGCCCTCGGCCGGGCGGGGGAGGCCGGGCCACCGGTTCGGGCGAGTGCCGGTCGACGGTCCGTCAAGTCCCGGATGGACAGATAAGTATGGGTATGTCCACGATCAGGGGCATGCGTGGATACCTTGCTTCCTCGATCGCTGTGACGTGTGCGGCCGCCCTGGCCCTCCCGCTGACGTCCCCCTCCGACGCTCTGACCGGCACCTCGAGACCCGCGACCGCCGAGAGACGGGCGGCCCCGGAAGCGCCGGCCGTCCCAGAAACGCAGGCCGTCCCCGGCAGCACCCAGTCGCTCGCGCTCGCCCCGCTCACCGGCGACCGCGCCCTCGGCCCCGCCTCCGTGCAGGGGCTGCACCGGCGCGACGTACCCCGCTTCTCGCTGGTCGGCGTCGTCTGGGACGACCCGGGCACGGAACTGCGTGGCCGGGTCCAGGTCCGTACGCGCTCCGCCGACACCGCCAAGTGGTCCGCCTGGCAGGACATCGAGACGCACAACCTGGAGCACGCGGCCGACCCGGACACCGACGAGGGCACCTCCGAGCGGGTACGCGGCTCCACGGCACCGCTGTGGGTGGGGGAGTCGGACGGCGTGGAGGTGCGCGTACAGGCCAAGACGCACGCCGGGGACGGACGGACCGCCACAAGCCAACCGCTGCCCGGCGGACTGCGCCTCGAACTCGTCGACCCCGGCGCCGAGCCCCCGCCCGCGGGCCCTCAACTGAAAGCCCCGAACGCCGGCTCGCTCACCGCCGAGTCCGCCGCAGCGTCCGCCGCCAACGCCGACCTCGCACCGCTCGGCGCCACCGTCATCCCGGAACTGACCCGCAAGCAGACGCAGGAGGACTTCCTCGCGACCCGTGTGGGCAAGGGGGCGGCCACGAACCCGTACATCGGCCCGCGTCCGCGCATCGTCACCCGCCGCGGCTGGGGCGCGGACGAGGGCCTGCGCGAGCGGAACTTCAGCTACACCAAGTCCGTCCGGGCCGCCTTCGTGCACCACAGCGCCTCGGGCAACAACTACCGCTGCTCGCAAGCTGGTTCAGTCATCCGCAGTATCTACCGCTACCACGTCAAGAGCAGTGGCTGGCGTGACATCGGGTACAACTTCCTCGTCGACAAGTGCGGAAACATCTACGAGGGGCGGGCCGGGGGCGTGGCCAAGCCGGTCAAGGGCGCACACACTCGCGGTTTCAACGGCAACAGCACGGGGATCGCCGTCCTCGGCAGCTTCAGCAACACGAAGCCGCCGGACGCCGCGGTGCAGGGCGTCGCCCGGCTCACGGCGTGGAAGCTCGGCCTCCACGGGGCGGATCCGGCGGGCAAGACATATCTGAAGTCGGGCGGTGGCAATCTCTTCCGAAAAGGCAAGAATGTACGACTGAACGTGATCTCCGGACACCGGGACGGCTTCGCCACCGAGTGCCCGGGCGCCCGGCTGTACGCCAAGCTCCACGAGGCCAGGACCAGTTCGGCCCACTACCAGGGCCGATGAGGTCGGGGCTGCGGCTCCCCACGGCCACTCAAGAGGCTCCCCACGGCCATCGAACGGTCTGCATACACTGGCCGGCCGACAGACAGTTCGGCCGACCCCACAGGGAAGCAGAGACGACAGGTGACAGAAGCGATCCTCCTGGTCGGCGGCAAGGGCACACGGCTGCGCCCGCTCACGGTGCACACGCCGAAGCCGATGGTTCCGGCGGCCGGGGTACCGTTCCTCACGCACCAACTGGCGAGAGCCAGAGCGGCGGGGGTCGAGCACATAGTGCTCGCCACGTCCTATCTGGCCGAGGTCTTCGAGCCGTACTTCGGCGACGGCTCGTCGCTGGGGCTCCATATCGAGTACGTCACCGAGGCCGAGCCCCTCGGCACGGGCGGCGCCATCCGGAACGTGGCCTCCCGTCTTCGCTCCGCCCCCGAGGATCCCGTCCTGATCTTCAACGGGGACATACTCACCGGCCTCGACATACCGGCCCTGGTCGCCACCCACCAGTCCTCCGGCGCGGACGTCTCCCTGCACCTGACGCGTGTCGCGGACCCCAGGGCGTACGGCCTGGTCCCGACCGACGCCTCGGGCCGCGTACAGGCCTTCCTCGAAAAGCCCCAGACCCCCGAGGAGATCGTCACCGACCAGATCAACGCGGGGGCGTACGTCTTCCGGCGCTCGGTCATCGACACGATCCCCGTCGGCCGCCCGGTCTCGGTGGAACGCGAGACGTTCCCGGACCTGCTGTCCTCCGGTGCCCACCTCCAGGGCATGGTCGACTCGACCTACTGGCTGGACCTCGGCACCCCCCACGCCTTCGTACGAGGCTCCGCGGACCTCGTCCTCGGCCGCGCCCCTTCCCCGGCAGTCCCCGGCCGCTGCGGCGACCGCCTCGTCCTGCCGACGGCAACGGTCGCCCCCGACGCGAAGCTGACCGGCGGCACGGTGATCGGCGAGGACGCGGTGATCGGCTCGGGCGCGCGGATCTCCGGCTCCACGGTTCTGGCGGGCGCGGTGGTGGACCCGGGCGCTGTCATCACGGACTCCCTGATCGGCGCCAGAGCCCAGGTCGGCACCCGCTCCATCCTCACGGGAGTGGTGGTGGGCGACGGCGCAACGGTGGGCCCGGACAACGAACTGAGGGAGGGCGTACGGGTGTGGTGCGATGCGGTATTGCCGGCGGGGGCGGTGCGGTTCTCGTCGGATCAGTGACCCACCCCCAGCCCCCATCCACCCGCGCTTTCCCGCCCAGTCCAGGCACAATCAGCCTGTCCGGCGTTTGAGGACGAGGCCGCCAGGCCGATGGGGGTCTGGGGCGCAGCCCCAGCGGGGTCCAGGGGCGGAGCCCCTGGTGGGGTCTGGGGCGAAGCCCCAGGGACAGTCACAGCCGCCCAATATCCCCGCGGGGCATACGTGGCTGACGCCGAGGCGGAGTGCGGCCGCTCAGCAAAATGAGCCGAGCCGCACGATGCCGCTGCCCCGCATACGGCTCCAGCAGCTCCAACATCACGGAGTCATCCGCATCCCGGTCACCCGCCAGCGCATACCCCACGATCCCCGGCAGATGCAGATCCCCGACCGTCACCGAATCCGCCGAACCATGACTCCGCTGCACGGTCTCCGCCGAGGTCCAGGGCCCGATCCCGGACACCAGCTCCAGCCGGGCCTGCGCGGCAACCGGCTCGAACCCCACCGCTTCCTCCAACCGCCGAGCCACCCGAACCGCCCGCAGAATCGTCGACGCCCGCTTGTTGTCGACCCCGGCCCGATGCCACTCCCACGAGGGGACCAACGCCCAGGTCCGCGGCTCCGGCATGACGTACATGCGCCCGGGCGCGGGTCCGGGCGCCGGCACGCCGTACTTCCGTACGAGCAACTGCCAGGCCCGGTACGCCTCTTGCGTCGTGACCTTCTGCTCCAGAATCGACGGAATCAACGACTCCATGACCAGCCCCGTACGCGTCAGCCGCAGCCCCGGCCGCCGATGCCGCGCGAGCGCCACCAGCCGATGCCGTGGCTCGAAGGCGGAGGGATCGTCCAACTCCCCGAGCATCCGAGGGAGTTGCTCCAGCAGCCAGTCGGCGCCCGGCCCCCAGGCTTCCCCCACGGCCACTCCGCCCCGCATCGAGACCCGCAGGGTTCCGGGCCCCGCGGGCGTACGGCTGGCCCGCCACACGGACCCGTCCGGCATCGCCCGGAACGTCGGATCGGCGGGCCCACGCCGCAGCGGCCCGAGCACGAGCCCCAGATCGAGCGGCCCCGGCGGCGTCCAGCTACGCGTACGCCCGGGCGCCGAGGCCTGCCGCGCCACGCGCCCGGCGGCGACATGCCCGCCGCGTACGGTCGTACGCGTGGGTCGGGGGTCGAAACGTCCGGCCACGGGTGGGGTCCTAGGGGTGTCGGGAGCGCGGGGCGCTGAGGCGCCCTACGAGAGTAGGCGCTCAGTCGTCAGCGGACCTCGATGAAGGACCCCGCATCCCGCTCGGCCCGCGGCTTCGGCTCCTCCGCCGCGTGCCCGACGGCCACGGCCCCCATCGGATCCCACCCTTCAGGCAGCCCGAGAACGTCCCGTACGACATCCCGGCAGAACATCGTCGACGACACCCACGCCGATCCCAGCCGCTCCCCGGCGAGCGCGACGAGGAAGTTCTGCACGGCGGCGCCCGCGGCGACCACGAACATCTCGCGCTCGGCCCCGTCACGACGCGCGTCGCCGTACGTGTGCGAGCCGTCCATGACGAGACAGGGCACGACGAGATACGGCGCCTTGCGCAGGACATCCCCCCGCCGTACGCGCTTGGCGATGGACTCCTCGCTCTTCCCGTCCCGCTCCAGGTCGGATATCCAGGCGTCCCGCATGGCGTCGAGAAGCCGCGTACGGGACTCCTCCGACTCCAGGAGGACGAATCGCCACGGCGTCGTGTGATGCGGCGCCGGCGCGGTCACGGCGGCGGCCACCGCACGGCGTACGGCCCCCGGATCGACGGGCTCGTCGGTGAAGGCCCGTACGGTACGCCGCTGGGTGACGGCCTCCCGTACGGCCTCGGAGGTGCCCAGCCGGAACATGTCGTCGCGCGCACCGCGCACCATGGCCCGCGCCCCCTCCTCTTCATCCGTGCCTGTGGTGACCGTGTGGGGCAGCCCGCGCACGACGGCGACGGGCAGCCCTTCGGCCTTGCCCTTGACCAGGTCGCCCGCGGCGGCGAGTTCGTCGGCCGTGGCGACGACGGTGGCGCTGAGCGGATTCCCGTACGCGTCGGAGCCGCCCCGGAGATCGTCGAGCACCCGGACACCGGCGGCACCGATGGCGACATCGGTGAGCCCCGTACGCCACGGCCGCCCGAACGTGTCCGTGACGAGTACCCCGACGTCGACGCCCAGTGTGTCCCGCACTCCGTCCCGTATCGCCCGCGCGGAGGCGTCGGGGTCCTCGGGCAGCAACAACACGGTCCCCGCAGGTGTGTTGGAGGCGTCGACCCCGGCCGCGGCCATCACGAGCCCCTGCCGGTTCTCGACGATCCGCAAGGCCCCCCGCCGCGCCACCACCCGCACGGTCTCGGCATCAATGGCGGCTTCCCGGTCAACGGCCTCGACGACCCGCCCCTCAGCCTTGGACACGATCTTCGAGGTGACGAGCAGTACGTCCCCGTCGAGCAGCCCGGGCTCGGCAGCAGCGATCAACTTCGCGAGATCGTCCCCCTCACGAATCTCGGGCAGCCCGGGAAGCGCCCAGACCCGATAACCGGGCACCGCACGCGCCAGACCTTCCTCGGTCGCGGCCCCGGAAGCAGCCAACTCCCGCCCATCCGGCCTCGAAGCACCCCCGCCGCTCAAGCGCCCCCCACCTCCTCCGCCAACGCCAGCGCCTCGCGGGCCATCCGGGTCGCCGCGGCCAGGTCGGTCATCAGGAGGGGTACGGCACGGCAGCGGATGCCGGCGGACTCCACGCGGTCCACGGCGGAGGCGTCGACCGTGTCGACGAGCCAGCCGTCGAGGAGCCCCGAGCCGTAGTGCTCGGCGACCGCGGCGGCCGTGGACTCCACGCCGATGGCCGCGAGGACCTTGTCGGCCATGCCGCGCACGGGAGCGTCCCCGACGATGGGGGAGAGGCCGACCACGGGCACCCCGGCCTCGGCGATTGCCTCCCGGATGCCGGGCACGGCGAGGATCGTGCCCACGGACACGACGGGATTGGACGGCGGGAAGATCACCACGTCGGCCGAGGCGATCGCCTCCAGTACCCCGGGCGCCGGCTTCGCCTGATCCGCGCCGACGGGCACCACCGCGTGCGCGTCGACGGAAGCCCGCAGCCGCACCCAGTACTCCTGGAAGTGAATGGCCTTGCGCTCGCCGTCCATCTCGACGGCCACATGCGTCTCGACTCGGTCGTCGGACATGGGGATCAGCCGAACTCCCGGCTTCCACCGGTCGCACAGCGCCTCCGTCACGGCGCTGAGCGGATAGCCGGCGCCCAGCATCTGCGTACGGACGATGTGCGTCGCGAAGTCCCGGTCACCGAGCCCGAACCACTCGGGCCCCACGCCGTACGCCGCGAGCTCCTCCTTGAGGTGGAAGGTCTCGTCGGCTCGCCCCCAGCCCTGCTCTTCGTTGATGCCGCCGCCGAGCGTGTACATCACCGTGTCGAGGTCCGGGCAAACCTTCAGCCCGAAGAGATGGATGTCGTCCCCGGTGTTCCCGATGACGGTGACCTCGGCGTCCGGCACCGCCTGCCTGAGACCACGCAGAAACCGGGCACCGCCGATGCCGCCTGCCAGAACCACAATGCGCATGAGACTTAGTCTTGCAGGCGGGTAGGACAACGCGTCAGGCGGTCGCTTCAGGCGGTGACGACATTCCCGTGCTCGTACGGACGCGACGCGGCGCAGCGCATGGCGTGCATCGGCATCTCGGTCAGCCCGGGGTAGTAGACGTGCAGGCTTATGGCCGGTTCGAGCGAGTCGTTGACCACTTCGTGGACGTACCCCGGCGCGAACACCTGTTGGGTACCGACCGCCAATGCGCGCGTGCCGCGCTCCGTGCGCTCGGTCAGTGCGCCCTCCAGCACGGTGAACACGCCGGAGGAGCGGCCGTGGTCGTGCAGCCCGCTGCCCTGCCCGGGCACCCAGGAGAGCAGCCACACCTCGTAACCGGGGCCGGTGCGCAGCCGGTGGTACCACCGGGACGTCGCGTCGTATTGGACGAGGTGCTCCCACTGGGAGCGATCGGCGGCGATGGAGCGGGCCAGCCCGACGAACTCGGCCACGGTGGCCGGATGCTCGCGCGGTGGCTGAAGGAGGTGCGGGACTTCAAGGATGTCGCCGGCGATCTGGAGGTCGCTGTCGCTGTTCATGGAGTGCGGTGGTTCCTCGGCTGAAGAGGCGGAAGGCCTGTGCTGGAGATCTGGAGGCGCCCTGATTTACGGGCGGAAGGGACCAGCGGCCAGGTACTGGTGGACCTGGCGGCAGCAGGAGCGCTGAGAAAGGCTCAACAGCTGCGACAACAACAGCGACAGCTACAGCGAGCACGGGCAGCACCGAGGGACCCGGCGGTGCGGGTCGAGGTGAGCGCCAAGTTCGCGAGCATGCCCACAAGGACAGCGGCTCACACCTTCGCTGTCAACTTGGTGTCCGCTATGCAGGAGATGTTTCACCTCATCCGGTTCCTCTGGGAGATGGGAGGTTTGTTCTGTGGTTCGCTGGGACACATGGCGCAGCAACCGGGCGCACAAACCTCGTTGCGATCCTGTGATCGGAATGTGATCCGGCTCGCTTCGAGTGTCGGGCGGAACGAGATCGAACTCCTGGGCGTCCCTCCCTGTACAGGTCCTGTGCGGGATGGCAGTCCCAGCCGGGCCTCTTCCTGCTGTCAGGGTTTATGCCGATTTGAACACTTTCCGCATGGCCTTGGTTCCGCAGAGTGAATAAGGGACCCAATAGCAGATCTCGGCTTGACTCGCCCGGAGCAGCACACTTGTAATTTCACTCGTGTCGTTCAGCCGGAATCGGTAACGGCAGCATCACGGGGACGCGAGACGGACGAGGGGCGCATATGACCGAGCTGTTTCAGGAACTGCTGGTCGACGAGGCCGACGAGGAGCTCGGTTGGCAGGAGCGGGCGCTTTGCGCGCAGACCGACCCCGAGTCCTTTTTTCCTGAGAAGGGCGGCTCCACCCGCGAGGCCAAGAAGGTCTGCCTCTCCTGCGAGGTCCGCTCCGAGTGCCTCGAGTACGCCCTCGCCAATGACGAGCGCTTCGGCATCTGGGGCGGTCTGTCCGAGCGTGAACGGCGCCGCCTGAAGAAGGCCGCCGTCTGAAGCGAACGGCACGCGCTCTCCGTATGGAACACGCTCTCCGTACGCCTCTCTCTACGTAACGAACGGCCCGGCGCAGGTGGGTTATCCACAGGCGGCGGGCCGCGATCTTGTCCAGCCGTTAGTGTGGGCCTCCGTCCGAGACGCCCCAGTGCCCCCGAGGGGCACAGGCGTCCACCGCAGTCCATCGAACCGGGGCCCGTACCTCGATGTCCGCGCACAGCCAAACGGCAGGTCAGTACACCGCTGCCGCTGCAGCGTTCGACCCGTCCCGCCCTCCCGAGTTTCCGCGGCACGTGGTCACCGCCGTGCTCGTCTCGCACGACGGTGGCCGCTGGCTGCCCGACGCCCTCGCCGGGCTGCTCGGTCAGGAACGCCCCGTGCAGAACGCCGTGGCGGCCGACACCGGCAGCGCGGACGACTCCGCCCGGCTGGTCACCGAAACGCTCGGCGCCGACCGGGTGCTGCACCTCGCCCGGCGCACCGGCTTCGGCCAGGCCGTCGACGAGGCCGCCCGCACCGCCGGCGCGCTCACTCCGGACGACCTGCCGTACCTGAAGCGGCCCAGCGGCTGGGACCCGGTGACCCGCACCTGGCGCGACGACGCGTACGACATGCCGGAACTGCCGTACGGCGAGCCCGTCCAGTGGCTGTGGCTCCTGCACGACGACTGCGCCCCCGAGCCCGACACCCTGGCCCAGCTCCTCCGGGTCGTCGAGAACGAGCAGGAGCTCGGCAAGGACGTCGCGATCGTCGGACCCAAGCTCCGCGGCTGGTACGACCGCCGGCAGCTCCTGGAGGTCGGCGTCACCATCGCCAACAGCGGTCGCCGCTGGACCGGCCTGGACCGCCGCGAACAGGACCAGGGCCAGCACGACCACGTACGGCCCGTGCTGTCCGTGTCCACGGCAGGCATGCTGATCCGCCGCGACGTCTTCGAGCAGCTCGGCGGCTTCGACCGGCGGCTGCCCCTGATGCGTGACGACGTCGACCTGTGCTGGCGCGCCCAGGCCGCGGGACACCGCGTCCTCGTCGCCCCCGAAGCTGTCGTACGCCATGCCGAGGCGGCCTCCCGCGAGCGGCGCACCGTCGACTGTGTGGGCCGTACGTCCGCCTCCCCGCACAAGGTCGACAAGGCGGGCGCCGTCTACACGCTGCTCGTCAACTCCCGCACCGCCGCGCTGCCCTGGGTCCTGCTGCGGCTCGTGCTCGGCACGCTGCTGCGCACGGTCGCGTATCTCGTCGGCAAGGTCCCCGGACAGGCCGTCGACGAAATCAGGGGTCTTCTGGGGACGCTGCTGCGGCCCGAGCGGATCATCGCCGGGCGGCGCAGGCGCGGCCGTCCGCAGATCGACAAGGGGGAGCTGCGCGCGCTGTTCCCGCCGCCGGGCGCTACCGTGCGGGCCACCATCGAGCAGGTCGCGGGCAATCTCGTGGGCAGCTCCGATCCCGAGCTGACCGCGGCCGGTCGGCACGGCGGCGCCGTCGAGTCCGGGCCCGGCGGTGACGATGCCGACTTCCTGGAGGTCGAGCAGTTCGCCCGGCTCAAGCGCGTCGCCCGCAAGCCCGGCCCTGTGCTCTTCGTAGTGCTCCTCTTCGCCTCGCTCATCGCGTGCCGTGAACTGATCGGCGGCGGTGCGCTCGCGGGCGGCGCCCTCTTGCCCGCACCCTCCGACGCGTCCGCGCTCTGGTCGCGCTACCTGGACGGCTGGCACCCCGTCGGCGCCGGTGGCACCCAGTCCGCGCCGCCCTATCTGGCGCTCGTCGCGCTGCTCGCCAGTGTGCTGTTCGGCTCCACGGGGCTCGCGGTCACCGTCCTCCTTGTCGGCTCTGTGCCGCTGGCCGGCTTCACCGCGTACTTCGCCTCCCGGCCGCTCGTCATGTCGCGGCTGCTGCGGGCCTGGGCGTCCATCGCGTACGCTTTTCTGCCCGCCGCCACCGGAGCGCTCGCGGGCGGCCGTATCGGCACCGCCGTGCTCGCCGTCCTGCTGCCTCTCATCGCGCGCGCGGGCATCGCGGCGAGCGGCCTCGCCTCGACGACGGCGCGCGGCAGCTGGCGCGCCACCTGGGCGTACGCGCTGCTGCTGACCCTGGCCACCGCCTTCACGCCGATCGTGTGGCCCATCGCCCTGGTGCTGGGCCTCGTGCTGCTGGCCGTGCGGCGGGGCGAGATCGTCGCCTACGGGCTCCGTTTCCTGGCCCAGCTCGGTACTCCGCTGCTGGTCCTGGCGCCCTGGTCGCTGTCCCTGCTGCCCTTCGGCTTCTTCAAGGAGGCCGGTCTCGAGTTCGGTGAGGGGTCGGCGTCCGCGCTCGATCTGCTCGGCGGCAGCCCGGGCGGCCCCGGCACCGTCAGCGGGCTGATGCTCATCGGCATCGTGTGCGCCGCGCTGGCCGCCCTGCTGCGATCACAGCGTCAGTTGGGAATCTGGACGGCCTGGACTGCCGCCCTTGTAGGGCTCGTTTTCGCCGTCCTGTCCAACAGTTCGACCTGGGCCGGGCCCGCCACGCTCGTCTACGGTCTCGCCCTTCTCGCCGCCGCCGCGCTCGGCGCCGACGGGGCACGGTCGCGGGTGGCCGAGCAGAGCTTCGGCTGGCGTCAGCCGGTCGCCGCGCTCATCGCGTTCGCCGCCGCCGCTGGACCGCTGCTCGTCGCCGCCGGGTGGATGATCGGCGGTGCCGACGGGCCCCTGGAGCGGCGCGACCCCGTCCAGGTGCCCGCGTTCGTCGCCGAGGAGAGCGGCACCCGCGACCAGGCCCGCACCCTCGTCCTCGACAGCGACTCGACCGCCCGGGTCGGCTACACGCTCGTACGCGGCTCCGGCGCCCGGCTCGGCGACGCCGAACTGGCCACAGCGGACGGCGAGAACAAGAAGCTCGACTCCGTCGTCGCCAACCTCGTGGCCGGTTCCGGAGCCGACCAGGCCGACCAGCTCGGCGGCTTCGCCGTGCGCTACGTGCTCGTGCACCAGGGAGCGCCCCGCGAGGTCAGCCGCGTCCTGGACGCCACGCCCGGACTGTCCCGGCTGAGCCAGCAGGACGGCAGCGCCCTGTGGCGCGTGGACCGGCAGGTCTCCCGTGCGGCCATCGTCCCCGAGTCCGGCGAGCCGCAGCCCATCGCCGCCGGACCCGTCGAGGTGCACACCACGATCCCCTCCGGCGCCGCAGGACGCGTGCTGCGCCTGGCCGACACCGCCGATGAGGGCTGGACCGCCACCTTCGACGGCAAGCCGCTCACCAGGACCACCCTCGACGGCTGGGCGCAGGGCTTCGAACTGCCCGCCGGTGACGGCCGACTGGACGTCACCTTCGAGCCGCCGGCGCTCCACACCGGCTGGCTGTGGGCCCAGGGTGCGCTCGCCGTCGTCCTCGTGGTGCTCGCCCTGCCCGGCCGTCGCCGCGACGTGGACGACGACCTTCCGGAGGAGCCGGTCGTTCCCTCCCAGCCGGTCTCCGGCGAGGGCCGCAGGGCCCGCCGACTGCGCGCCCAGGCCGAGTCCGAGGCCGAACAGGCAGCCCAGGACGAGCAGTTCACGCCGGACGCCCCGCCTCCTCCTCCGGAGGAGCCCCCGGTCCCCGCCGCCATTCCGCAGCAGCAGTCCTACGGAGAGTGGGAGACGACGGCGTACCAGGGCACCGAGTACGGCACGTACGGCGATCAGTACCAGGGCGCCCAGCAGTACCAGGCGGGTACCTATGAGCAGCAGCCGTACCAGGCGGACCCGTACCAGGCAGGCCAGTACGACCCGTACGCATACGGCTCGGGGACTCCGGCCTACGACCCGACGCAGCCGTACGCCGAGGGCTACGAAGCGCCGTACGACCCTGCGCAGCAGCCACAGCAGCCGCCGCCGCACGGCACCGACCGTGAGCGCCCCGACGGGAGCCAGCAGTGAACCGCGCCACCGTGTCCCTGATCGTCGGCGTGGCCGCGCTCGCCGCGGTCGCCGGATTCGCCTCCGTCACCGAGCCGGAGGCCTCCGGCCGGGACACGGCGAAGACGGCCACGCAGATGCCCGTGGAGCGCACCAGCCTGCTCTGCCCTGGCCCCAGCGCCTCGGACGTCGCCGAGACCGCGTACACGTCGTACACGCCCGTCACGGAGGGCGCCGACACGAGCGGCAGGGCCGAACTCGCCCCGGCGGGCGAGGAGTCGGCAGACGGCTCCGAAAAGGGTGACAAGGAGGAGGCCAAAAAGGCCGTCCTGACACCGAAGGAGCCCGGCAAGCCGGTCACCGGCGAAGCCTCCGGTGCCGACGCGCCCGCGCTCATCGGCACCGCCGAGGGCGGAGCCGCCCCCGGCTGGACCGTCCAGCAGACCACCGAGGTCCCGGCGGGCACCGGCCGCGGCCTGCTCGGCGCCAACTGCACCGCTCCGGACACCGAGTTCTGGTTCCCGGGCGCCAGCACGGCCGAGGAGCGCACCGACTACGTGCACCTCACCAACCCCGACGACTCCGCCGCCGTCGTCGACATAGAGCTGTACGGCAAGGACGGCACCCTCAAGTCGGCGTCGGGGGAGGGCATCAAGGTCCAGCCGCGCTCCACGGAGCCGGTGCTGCTGTCCACGCTGATCGACGAGCCGCAGAGCGACCTCACGGTGCACGTGAGGGTCCGCAGCGGCCGGGTCGCCGCCGCCGTCCAGGCCCTCGACGACAAGCTCGGCGGCGACTGGCTGGCCGCCTCCGCCGACCCGGCCGACAGTCTCGTCCTGCCGGGCATCCCCAAGGACGCCACGTCCGTTCGTCTGGTCGCCTTCGCGCCCGGCGACATAGACGCCGACCTGAAGGTGCGGCTGGCCTCGGCATCCGGGCTGATCACGCCCGCCGGGAACGAGACGCTGCATGTGAAGGCAGGAATGACGGCCGCCGCCGACCTCGGCGACCTCACGCGCGGCGAGGCGGGCTCCCTGGTGCTGACGCCGACCGAGAAGGCCGTGCCGGTCGTGGCCGGGCTGCGGGTCGTGCGGGGCAAGGGCGACAAGCAGGAGACGGCGTTCATCCCGGCCACCCGCCCGGTGGGCACGCGCGCGACGGTCGCCGACAACCGCTCCAAGGGCTCCACGCTCTCCGTGGTCGCCCCCGGCGAAGCCGCCGAGGTCAAGGTCACGGCCTCCGCAGGCAGCGAGGGCGGCACGGCCGCGAGCAAGACGTACAAGGTCAAGGGCGGTACCACCCAGGACATCGAGGCGCCCGTTCCCAGCGGTCTCAAGGGCTCGTACGCGCTGACCGTCGAGCCCGTCTCCGGAGGCCCCGTCTACGCCGCGCGGACGCTGGAGATCCCCGAGGGCGGCATACCGATGTTCACGGTCCAGACCCTGCCGGACGACCGGGGGATGGTGGCGGTGCCGGACGCGGAGCAGGATCTCTCGGTGTTGCAGAAGTAGAAGTACGTGTTGCAGCAGGTGTCGTAGAAGTAGGGGTCCGCGCGTGTGCGGGCGTTTTCGTCCTCCACGCGCGCGTGCGGAATCGTCGGTCGCTACGTGTGCGTGGCCTCGTACGCGATGTCCCTGTGCGCGATGCCCCTATGGATGTCAGTCCTCGTCGTACCGGGGATCCACCGTCTCCGGAGTCAGCCCCAGCAGCTCGGCGACCTGCTCCACCACGACCTCGTGGACCAGGGCCGCCCGCTCGTCGCGTCCCTTGGTGCGGATCTCGACCGGCCGGCGGTAGACGACGACGCGGCCTGGCCGGCCGTCGTGCGCCGCGATCGTGCCGCCCAGGGGTACCGCCTCGTCGCCCCAGCCCTCGCCCCGCCCCGGTTCGAGGCGCGGCACCTCCAGCACCACGAACTCGATGTCGGCGAGCTGCGGCCAGCGCCGCTCCAGCCGCTCCACGGAGTCCTGCACCAGATCCGCGAACACCTCGGCACGGCTCGCGGCGAGCGGCACCTGGGGCGGCGCGACGGGTCCGCGCATCCCCCGGCCGTGGCGGTCACGGCGGCGGGGCCTGGGGTCGGCGGCGCGGGGCGGTACGGGGGGTACGGGGTTGTCCATCACTGACGAAGCGTAGTCCTCGTACGGTCGGGGTGCCCGGCCTCCACGCGGCTGCCCAACCCCTGCCGCGTGGCTGTCCGACCTCCACGGACGGGTCCCGTCACGCGCGCGCGGCAGCCACGGGGCATGTCGCTTGATGACCATTCCAGCCAAGCTTGGGCTCGTTTCCGTATCTCTACGAACCGTCGAACTCGCGGTAGTTGACAGGGTTTGCACCAAGTAGTGATCGGGTCCGAGCTGTCCGGTATTTCGGCAGGGGGCGTACACGCAGGTCAGCCGGACTCGTGCGGACTTTCGTGTGGCCGGTGTCACAGGGCGACACGGTGGGGTGACCTGGGGAAGATCCGTCGCGGCCCGCTCAAGAGTGCGGTACCGTCCAACGTCGTGAGCCCTGTACGTCGCTGTTCGCGCACCGCTTGCGGCCGCCCCGCCGTCGCGACGCTGACGTACGTCTACGCCGACTCGACCGCGGTCCTCGGCCCGCTCGCCACCTACGCCGAACCCCACTGCTACGACCTGTGCGCCGAGCACTCCGAGCGCCTCACCGCCCCGCGCGGCTGGGAGGTCGTCCGGCTCGCCCACGGCTCCGCTCCCTCCCGCCCCAGCGGCGACGATCTGGAGGCGCTCGCCAACGCGGTGCGTGAGGCGGCCCGGCCCCAGGAGCGCGCTGCGCAGGCCGGCGGAGCACGCGGTGCGGACCCGATGGAGGTCGCACGCCGCGGCCACCTGCGGGTACTGCGCTCGCCGGACTCCTGACCTCCTTTTCAACTGCCCGTCTCTGACGGGAACTTCACTCTGTGCGCTTACGGTGCGCATTTCACTCCCTGCTGTACGGGCATTGACGTGTGCTTGTCGCGGACACGACCATTTCCTCGCCCGTGAGAAATCACTTTCCGCATTGCGGAATCCGGGGAGGTTCTGTGTACATCCAGGAACTGGAGCCCGTGGCCGACTCGCTCGGCCTGTCCGCGTTAGTCGCGGCCCTGCCCCTTGTCATCGTCCTGGTCCTGCTCGGCGGCGTCCGCATGAAGGCGCACCTGGCCGGACTCATCGGCCTCGCGGCGGCGGCCCTGGTCGCCTGGCTCGCGTACGGCATGCCCCTCGGCCAGACGCTCTCCAGCGCCGCACAGGGCGCCGTCTTCGGCCTCTTCCCCATCCTGTGGATCGTCGTCAACGCCCTGTGGGTGTACCGGATGACCGTCCGCACCCGGCACTTCGACATCCTGCGCCGCTCCTTCGGGCGGCTCTCCGACGACCCGCGCATCCAGGCGCTCGTCGTCGCGTTCTGCTTCGGCGCCCTCCTGGAGGCCCTCGCGGGCTTCGGAGCGCCCGTCGCGATCTGCTCGGTGATGCTCGTCGCGCTCGGCTTCGAACCCGTCCGCGCGGCGGTGGTCGCGCTGGTCGCCAACACCGCGCCCGTCGCCTTCGGCGCGATGGGCACGCCGGTCGTGACGCTGGCCCAGGTCACCGGACTGCCCCTGGACTCGGTGGCCTCCGTGGTGGGCCGTCAGACCCCGCTGCTGGCCCTCGTGGTGCCGCTCGTCCTCGTCGGCCTGGTGGACGGGCGGCGCGGACTGCGCGAGACCTGGGTGCCCGCCATGGCGTGCGGAGTGGCCTTCGCCGTGGCCCAGTTCGCCGCCTCCAACTACCTCTCCGCCCAACTCGCCGACATCGGCGCCGCCCTGGCCGGAGCGGGCGCCCTGATGGCGGTGCCCCAAGCGCGCAGGCCCGCCGCCGAACCCGTACGAGCGGCTGTCCTGACCGGCGTACGCAGTGAGGACCTGGACGAGGAGGACCCGCGCCCCGAGGTGGTGCGGGCCTACGCTCCGTACGCCCTGATCGTCGCGATCTTCTCCGTGGCCCAGATCCCGGCGGTGAAGGACTTCTTGGCGAAGGCGACCCGCACCTTCGACTGGCCGTTCCTGAATGTCGCGAACCCGGACGGGGAGCCCGTCAGCGGCAATGTCTTCTCGTGGCCGATCGTCTCGACCGGCGGCACGCTCGTGCTGCTCGCCGGAGTGGGCACGGCGGTCGTTCTCGGGGTGCACGCGCGCGTGGCCGTCAAGGAATGGGCGGCCACCGTCCACGAGTTGAGGTTCGCGATCCTCACCGTGACGTCCGTCCTGGCGCTCGCGTACGTCATGAACCTCTCCGGGCAGGCCGCCACGATCGGCTACTTCGTGGCGGCGGCGGGCGCGGGGCTCGCCTTCCTGTCGCCGGTTCTGGGGTGGTTCGGTGTGGCGGTCTCCGGGTCGGACACCTCGGCCAACGCACTCTTCGGTGCTCTACAGGTCACCGCGGCACGGGAGTCCGGGCTCTCGCCGGAGCTCCTCGCGGCCGCCAACAGCTCGGGCGGTGTCCTGGGGAAGATGATCTCGCCGCAGAACCTGACCATCGCGTGCGCGGCCGTCGGCCTCGCGGGCCGCGAAGGGGACCTGCTGCGCAAGGTGCTGCCATGGAGCATCGGGCTGCTGCTGGTCATGTGCCTGATCGTGGTCGGACAGAGTTCCGTCGTTCTGGAGTGGATGCTTCCGTAAGTCCTGGCGCAAGTCCCGGTGCGATCTCTCGGAGACCGACCGGTCCAGTGTCGGTCCGGGCGGGTAGTTTGGGGGCACCGATGGGGAATCCAGGAGGGTTGGCCGTGGCTGCTGATCTGTCGCAGATCGTGAAGGCGTATGACGTACGCGGGGTGGTCCCGGATCAGTGGGACGAGCCGCTGGCTGAGCTGTTCGGCGCGGCCTTCGCACAGGTGACGGGCGCGAGCGCGATCGTGGTCGGGCACGATATGCGGCCCTCGTCGCCCGGCCTGTCGCGGACCTTCGCGCGCGGAGCGGCGGCGCGCGGCGTCGATGTGACCGAGATCGGACTGTGCTCGACGGACCAGCTGTACTACGCGTCGGGTGCGCTGGACCTGCCGGGCGCGATGTTCACGGCCTCGCACAACCCCGCGCAATACAACGGCATCAAGATGTGCCGGGCGGGCGCGGCCCCGGTCGGCCAGGACACGGGCCTCGCCGAGATCCGCGAACTGGTCGAGGGCTGGGCGGACTCGAAGGCCCTGGAGCCTGCGGCCACGGCGGGAACGATCACGCAGCGCGACACGTTGGAGGACTACGCGGCGCACCTCCGCTCCCTGGTCGACCTGACCTCCATCCGCCCCCTGAAGGTCGTGGTCGACGCGGGCAACGGCATGGGCGGCCACACGGTCCCCACGGTCTTCGCCGGCCTGCCCCTCACCCTCGTCCCGATGTACTTCGAGCTGGACGGCACGTTCCCGAACCACGAGGCCAACCCGCTGGACCCGGCGAACATCGTCGACCTCCAGAAGCGCGTACGCGAAGAGGACGCCGACCTCGGCATCGCCTTCGACGGCGACGCCGACCGCTGCTTCGTGGTCGACGAGAACGGCGGCCCCATCTCGCCGTCCGCGATCACCGCTCTGGTCGCTTCCCGCGAGCTGGCCAAGCACGGCGGCAAGGGCACCGTCATCCACAACCTGATCACGTCATGGTCGGTGCCGGAGGTAGTCCGGGAGAACGGCGGCACGCCGGTACGCACACGCGTGGGCCACTCCTTCATCAAGGCCGAGATGGCCAAGTCCGGCGCCATCTTCGGCGGCGAGCACTCCGCGCACTACTACTTCGCCGACTTCTGGAACGCCGACACGGGCATGCTCGCCGCCCTCCACGTCCTCGCGGCCCTCGGCGGCCAGGAGGGCCCGCTGTCGGGCCTGGTCGCCCAGTACGACCGCTACGCCGCCTCCGGCGAGATCAACTCCACGGTCGACGACCAGACCGCCCGCCTCGCCGCGATCAAGGCCGCGTACGAGGCCCGCGAGGGCGTCACCCTCGACGAACTCGACGGCCTGACGATCACCTCCGCCGACTGGTGGTTCAACGTCCGCGCCTCCAACACAGAACCCCTCCTCCGCCTGAACGCAGAGGCCCGCGACGAGGCAACGATGACGAAGATCCGGGACGAGGCACTGGCGATCATCAGAGGCTGAGCGCCTACCTGCGGTCCGAGGCGGGGCCTTCGGCCGGATTCCCGCTCCTCAATCGCCGGGCG
>NZ_BAAGPS010000055.1:0-8878 GCF_054783935.1 Streptomyces pseudoechinosporeus | reverse complement strand
CCTGGGGGCGAAGCCCCCAGTTCCGGGAAGGGGCGGGCTTGGGGAAAGAAACACCCCCCGGCACCCCGCCCCCCACAGCGGTACTCTGACCAGGCCACATCAGCACAACTCCGCCCCCGAAGGGACCCACAAATGCCGCTCGAAGCCGGCCTCCTGGAGATCCTCGCCTGCCCGGCCTGCCACGCCCCCCTCAAGGAGCAGGACACCGAGCTGATCTGCACCGCCCAGGACTGCGCCCTGGCATACCCGGTCCGCGACGGCATCCCGGTCCTCCTGATCGACGAGGCCCGCCGCCCCGCGTAGACCCCCATAAGAAGCGACGGCGCTCGGAGGCTGCCCCACATGCTCGACGAATCACTGCTCGACGACCCGGAGGCACTTGCCCGCGCCGACCGCCGCGAGCTGCTCCGCGGCGCCGCAGAGGCAGGCGCCCGCGTACGCACCGCCGTCCGGCACGCCACCGAGGCCGGAATCGCCGAGCTCAAGCCGGACGGCCGCCCAAGGGCCATCCTGATCGCAGGCCCCGGCCTGGCCGCCATCGGCGTCGCCGACCTGCTCGGCTCCCTCGCCGGTGCCGCGTGCCCCGTCACCCGGCTCACTCCAGGAGGCGTGGCCCCCGCTGCGGGCGCCCTCCTGTGGGAACTGCCCGGCTGGGCGGGCCCCGTGGACCTGCTCCTGATCGCCACGCCCGACGGCAGCGAACCCGGCCTCTCGATCCTCGTCGAGCAGGCCTACCGACGCGGCCTCACCGTCGTCGCCGTCTGCCCGCCCCACGCCCCGCTCACCGAGGCGATCAACGGCGCCCACGGCCTCGCCGTACCGATGGCAACCGCCCCCTACGAGCCGCAGGCACCGGCCGCGGCCTCGGCCCCCGGTTCGCTGTGGGCACTGCTCACCCCGCTGCTCGCGCTCCTCGACCGCACCGGCCTGCTGACCGCCCCGCCCGACATCCTGCAGAAGGTCGCCGACCGCCTCGATCACGTCGCGGAACGCTGCGGCCCGGCCATCGCGACGTACAGCAATCCCGCCAAGACGCTCGCCGCCGAACTCGCCGAGGCGCTCCCGGTGATCTGGACCGAAGGCCAGTCCGCGGGCCCCGCGGGGCGCCGTTTCGTCGCCGCGATGGCGGAACTCGCGGGCCGCCCCGCGCTCACCGCCGAGCTGCCCGAGGCGCTCGCCGCGCACAGCGTGCTGCTCTCGGGCGCGCTGGCCGCCGGCGCCGACCCCGACGACTTCTTCCGCGACCGCGTCGAGGAGGCCCAGGCCCTCCACGCGCGC
Source organism: Streptomyces pseudoechinosporeus (assembly GCF_054783935.1). Classification (NCBI taxonomy): domain Bacteria; kingdom Bacillati; phylum Actinomycetota; class Actinomycetes; order Kitasatosporales; family Streptomycetaceae; genus Streptomyces; species Streptomyces pseudoechinosporeus. Next base: position 7,600 of record NZ_BAAGPS010000055.1, on the reverse strand, counting down.
GTGGTCCTGTTGCGCGACCGCCCCGCCGGAGGCCGCACCGCAGCCCCCGCCGCCCGCGACCTCGCCCTCAGCCACGACACCGCGATCAGCGAACTCGAACCGGAGGACGGCAGCGACCTGGAAACCCTCGCGGAGCTGATCGCCACCACGGATTTCGCGGCCGTTTACCTGGCGCTCACCGCGGGAGCCTGATGCTTGCCCAGCGGCCGATCCCCATGACCGCCGCGAACAGGCCGACCGCCGCGAGTACGTGAACAGCTACGTGATCACGTGACCGCGTGAACAGAGAGCGCAGAGAGAACCCCATGGACCGCCTCGACAACACCATCCGTCCCTACGCCTGGGGCTCCACCACCGCCATCCCACGGCTCCTCGGCGTCGAGCCGACCGGCGAACCGCAGGCCGAGATGTGGATGGGAGCCCACCCCGGCGCGCCCTCACGCACCGCCCGCGGCCCCCTCACCGAGCTCATCGAGGCGGCCCCCGAGCGCGAACTGGGCGCCGCAACGGTCGCCAAGTTCGGCCCGCGCCTGCCGTTCCTCCTCAAGATCCTCGCCGCCGGCGCCCCCCTCTCCCTCCAGGTGCACCCCGACCTGGCCCAGGCCAAGGAGGGTTACGAGGACGAGGAGCGCCGCGGCGTCCCGATCGACGCCCCGCACCGCAACTACAAGGACGCCAACCACAAGCCCGAACTGATCTGCGCGCTCACGGAGTTCGACGGCCTGTGCGGATTCCGGGCCCCGGCCGAGGCCGGGGACCTGCTCGCCGCCCTGGAGATCGACTCCCTCAAGCCGTACGTCGACCTGCTGCACGCCCACCCCGAGGACGCCGCCCTGCGCGAGGTGCTGACAGCCGTCCTGTCCGCGGACCCCGAGCAGATGGCCACGACGGTCACCGAAGCCACCGCGGCCTGTGCACGCCTCGGCGGCCCGCACGCCCCGTACGCCGAAATCGCCCACCACTACCCGGGCGACCCGGGCGTCATCGCCGCGATGCTCCTCAACCACGTCCGACTCCAGCCCGGCGAGGCCCTGTTCCTCGGCGCCGGCGTCCCGCACGCGTATCTGAACGGCCTCGGCGTCGAGATCATGGCCAACTCCGACAACGTCCTGCGCTGCGGCCTCACCCCCAAGCACGTGGACGTCCCCGAACTCCTGCGGATCGTCCGCTTCGAGGCGAGCGATCCCGGCGTACTGCGCCCTGAGGCATCCCCCGACGGCGAGGAGGTCTACGAGACGCCGATCGACGAGTTCCGCCTCTCGCGCTACGTCCTACCGCAGGGCACCGCGGCCCACGAACTCACCCTCCGCACCCCGCAGATCCTCCTGTGCACCGCGGGCTCCGTACAGACGGGCGAGCACGCTCTCACCCCTGGCCAGTCCGTCTTCGTACCGGCGGGCGAAAAGGCCGAAGTGTCCGGGACCGGCGTGGTCTTCCGGGCCACTGTTGTGGCTTGAGTCGGCCATGGTGATGGCCAGGACGACGGCCTGATGCACCGCTGTCGGACCGGGCTGCAACAATGGCCCACCGCAAACGGCGGGCAGAGCCGGGTCGGCAGACGGAACGCCCCGGACCGCAGACGAAGGGACCTCGGGAACACATGAGCGCGTCAGGCGGCACCAAAGCGATCGTGGCGGCACTCGCCGCCAACCTCGCGATCGCGGTAGCGAAGTTCGTGGCGTTCCTCTTCAGCGGCTCCTCGTCGATGCTCGCCGAGTCGGTGCACTCGCTCGCCGACTCCGGCAACCAGGGCCTGCTGCTCCTCGGCGGCAAGAAGGCCCAGCGCGAGGCGACCCCGCAACACCCCTTCGGCTACGGCCGCGAGCGGTACATCTACGCCTTCCTCGTCTCGATCGTCCTCTTCTCGGTCGGCGGCATGTTCGCGATCTACGAGGGCTACGAGAAGATCAAGCACCCCCACGAGATCGACCACTGGTACTGGCCGGTGGGCGTCCTCGTCTTCGCGATCATCGCCGAGACGTTCTCCTTCCGGACGGCCATCAACGAGTCCAATGCCCTGCGCGGCAAGCAGTCCTGGAAGGAGTTCGTACGCCACGCCAAGGCGCCCGAACTGCCCGTCGTCCTCCTGGAGGACCTGGGCGCGCTGGTCGGTCTGATCCTCGCGCTCGGCGGCGTGAGCCTGGCGCTGGCCACGGGCGACGGCGTCTGGGACGGCATCGGCACCCTCTGCATCGGCGTCCTGCTCATCCTCATCGCGATCGTCCTGGCCGCCGAGACCAAGTCGCTGCTCCTCGGCGAGGCCGCGGGCGTGGAAGACGTCAGGAAGATCGAGGCCGCGATCGTCGACGGCGACACGGTCACCGACATCATCCACATGCGCACGCTCCACCTCGGCCCGGAGGAACTCCTGGTCGCCGCCAAGATCTCCGTCCAGCACGACGACACGGCCACCGAGATCGCCACCGCGATCGACGCCGCCGAGTCCCGCATCCGCGAGGCCGTCCCGATCGCCCGCGTCATCTACCTCGAGCCCGACATCTACCGCGAGACCGAAGCCGCGAAGGGCCCGGACCGTGAAGCGGCGCCGGGAGGTCCGACCAAGTCGGCCGAGCACTGATCCTGCAACCCACCTCCTCTGTGCCTCCGTTCTCCGCCTCCGTGTCTCAATCTGGCCGGAGGCGGACTGGGGTCCGCTGGGCCGATCGGTGTAGATTCGTACACCGAGCCAGACGTCGCTGCTGATGGCGGTCGGGCGGCCCCGTGCGGGCCGACCGAGGGAGAGAGGGCCTCCGACGGACTGCGCTGCGCACAGGCGCCGGGCATTCGTATGCTCGCCACCGCGCAGACCAGCCGTACCCACCTCGACCCAATCCGAGGAGCAGCTCGCATGACAACTGTCGACAACCGACAGGACTTCAAGGTCGCCGACCTCTCCCTGGCCGACTTCGGCCGCAAGGAGATCACCCTCGCCGAGCACGAGATGCCCGGCCTGATGGCGATCCGCAAGGAGTACGCCGAGGCGCAGCCCCTCGCGGGCGCCCGCATCACCGGCTCCCTGCACATGACCGTGCAGACCGCCGTGCTCATCGAGACCCTGGCCGCCCTGGGCGCCGAGGTCCGCTGGGCCTCCTGCAACATCTTCTCCACGCAGGACCACGCCGCCGCCGCCATCGCGGTCGGCCCGAACGGTACGCCCGACAACCCCCAGGGCATCCCGGTCTTCGCCTGGAAGGGCGAGACCCTGGAGGAGTACTGGTGGTGCACGGAGCAGGCCCTGACCTGGCCGAACACGCCCACCGGCGGCCCGAACATGATCCTGGACGACGGCGGTGACGCCACCCTCCTCGTCCACCAGGGCGTCGAGTACGAGAAGGACGGCAAGGTCCCGTCCGTCGACACCGCCGAGAACGACGAGCACCGCGTCATCCTCGAGCTCCTGCACCGCACCATCACGGACGGCTCCCGGAAGTGGACCCAGCTCGCCTCGGAGATCCGCGGCGTCACCGAGGAGACCACGACGGGCGTCCACCGCCTGTACGAGATGCAGCGTGAGGGCACCCTCCTGTTCCCGGCGATCAACGTCAACGACGCCGTCACCAAGTCGAAGTTCGACAACAAGTACGGCTGCCGCCACTCCCTGATCGACGGCATCAACCGCGCCACCGATGTCCTCATCGGCGGCAAGACCGCGGTCGTCTTCGGCTACGGCGACGTGGGCAAGGGCTGCGCGGAGTCCCTGCGCGGACAGGGCGCCCGCGTGATCGTCACCGAGATCGACCCGATCTGCGCACTGCAGGCGGCGATGGACGGTTACCAGGTCACGACCCTCGACGAGGTCGTCGACAAGGCCGACATCTTCGTCACCACGACCGGCAACAAGGACATCATCATGGCCTCGGACATGGCCAAGATGAAGCACCAGGCGATCGTGGGCAACATCGGCCACTTCGACAACGAGATCGACATGGCCGGCCTCGCCAAGATCCCGGGCATCGTCAAGGACGAGGTGAAGCCGCAGGTTCACACCTGGACGTTCCCCGACGGCAAGGTGCTCATCGTGCTGTCCGAGGGCCGCCTGCTGAACCTGGGCAACGCCACCGGACACCCGTCCTTCGTGATGTCCAACTCGTTCGCGGACCAGACCCTGGCCCAGATCGAGCTGTTCACCAAGCAGTCGGAGTACCCGACCGACGTCTACGTGCTGCCCAAGCACCTCGACGAGAAGGTCGCCCGCCTCCACCTCGACGCACTCGGCGTGAAGCTCACCACGCTCCGCCCCGAGCAGGCCTCCTACATCGGTGTCGAGATCGAGGGCCCGTACAAGCCGGACCACTACCGCTACTGAGCACCCCGCCGAGCAGCGGTACCACCGCTCGGCACACGGATGTCAGCAGGCCCTCGCCGTCACGGCGGGGGCCTGTCCCCGATGAGGACCGAACCCCCATGCCCCGCGGCCGATATTCGCTCCACGATCCGCACGACCACACCCCCCTCTCTGAAGAGCACTTCCACTGCGCGCCCGGCCCCTCCGGCTGGCGCTATGTATCCCAAGTGACCACCCCCTCCGGCGACCCCGCCGGTTCCGTCGACCTCGCCCTCGACGACCTCGGCCGCCCCATCCGTCTCGAACTCCACGCCGCGAGCTGGCAGATCCGAGGCGCCGCCCTCGACGGCGTCACCTGGGTCCGCACCGACCCCACGGGAACTCACGCCACCGAAGGCAATGTCCGCGCCCACGCCTTCACCGGCACATCCCCCGCGTTCCTCATCGCCACCGCACGTCTGCTGCGCCTCACCCCCGATTCCTCCGCCACTCGCGTACGTCTCGTCGCCTTCACCGACCCGGTCCTGGCCCCGCGCACCGTCGACCAGTCCTGGGCCCTGATCAAAAGAGAAGCACACGCCACTGACAACGACCCTCTGACCGTGGACGAATACCAGGTCACAGCTCTGGACACGGGCGAGCAGCACACCGTCCACCTCTCCGGCGACGTCGTGCTCTCCGCACCCGGCATCGAACTCGAGGATCTCGAGTCGCCGCCGTCGCTGTTCACCTGACCGCCCGCAGGGCGGCCCGGGTCACGCGGGCGGTACGAACCCGGTGGCGGGGCGCTCACTCCCGGCATCCTGCGGGCCCGCCTGGGCGGGGGCCTTCGGCGGAGCCGCGGCAGGGGCCCTCTGCTCGGCCGGCACCGTCGACTGAGAGGTCGGCCTCTGAGAGCCCGAGGGGTGAACCGCCGGACCCGTGCTTGAGAGATAGGCGGAGTCCGGTGGCTGCGCCGCCGTGTACGACGGAGTCAGCCCAGCCCCGCCTTCACTCCCGACAGGCCCACCGCCGAAGGCCCGCCGGGCCTCCCGCGCCTGCCGCTCCTGCATCACGGCCGCCAGATACGCCGCCGGCGGCACCCCCTGCGGCGCCGGAGCCCCGGTGCGCTCCGCGACGTCGGCCGCGAGCCGCTCCGCCATCGCCCAGCCGACCTGCGGATCCAACTGCTGCATCCGCGTCAGATACTGCCGAACCGCAAGCCACAGCCCATCCGGAACCGCGGACAGATCAAGCCCGGAAAACCGCCCCGCCAGCCAAGGAGGCGGCGGAGGAACGAAAGCCGTACGCCCGGCAGGAATCCGTTCCCGCACGACCAAGGTCCCCGCGAACACATCACCGAGCCGCCGCCCCCGCGCCGACACGAGCGACGCGATGCATGCCACGATCCCGAGCGTCATCAGGATCTCCACCACACCGACCGCCCCACGCACCAGCGCATGCCGGAACCGGATCGGCCCACCGTCGTCCCGCACCACCCGCAGCCCGCACGCCAGCTTCCCGAGCGAACGCCCATGACTGAGCGTCTCCACCGCGATCGGCCCGCCCACCAGCACAAGCAGGAACGCCGCGATGGACACCGCCGTCTGTGCGGCCTCATCGAGACCGGCCGTGGAGACCACAAGGGCCACGGTCACAGCGACGTACGCGGCCATCGCCGCCACCAGGTCGATCAGCACGGCCAGCGCCCGGCTCGGCAGCTTCGCGGGGCGCAGCTCCAGTGCCACCGCCTCGCCCGTCACAAGCTCACTCACGCCCGCCGTCCTTCCCCGAACTGCCTTGAGAACAGCCAGTCTGCCAAGCTGAGGGCACATCGCGCCGCAGTGCGACAAGCTGACCACACGACGAGCAGCCGAGGAGCAGCCAACCCGATGGACCTCGACGTCTTCGTGTCCGCCCACCGCGCCGAGTGGGACCGGCTCGACGCACTCCTGCACCGCCAGCGCCGCCTCACGGGCGCGGAGGCCGACGAACTCGTCGCCCTGTACCAGCGCACGGCGACCCACCTCTCCCTGATCCAGTCAAGTGCCCCGGACCCCCAACTCACCGGCCGCCTCAGCCAACTCGTGGCACGCGCGCGTAGTGCCGTAACAGGCACCCGCCGAGCCTCCTGGCGCGACGTCACCCACTTCCTTGCGTACGGTTTCCCCGCCGCGGTCTACCGCTCACGCCACTGGTGGGTCCCCACCGCGCTCCTCTCCACCGCGGTCGCGGCCATCCTCGGGTGGTGGATCGGCACCCATCCCGAGGTCCAGTCCTCGATCGCGGCTCCCAGCGAGCTACGTGAGCTCACCCGCCCCGGCGGCCAGTACGAGACGTACTACTCGAGCCACCCCGCGGCATCCTTCGCGGCCCAGGTATGGACGAACAACGCCCAAGCCGCCGCCATGTGCCTTGTTCTCGGTGCCTTCTTGTGCCTGCCGGTCATCTGGATCCTCTTCCAGAACATGCTCAACCTTGCCGTGGGCATCGGCCTGATGTCCTCGGCGGGCCGCCTCGACACCTTCCTGGGCCTCGTCCTCCCACACGGCCTCCTGGAACTGACCGCCGTCTTCGTAGCCGCTGGTACGGGTCTACGCCTCGGCTGGACCCTCATCGACCCGGGCCCCCGCTCCCGTCGTGCGGCCCTCGCCGAAGAGGGCCGCGCCGCCTTGGGCATGGCGATAGGCCTCGCCCTGGTCCTCTTCGTCTCCGGCGCCATCGAAGGCTTCGTCACCCCGTCCGGCCTCCCGACCTGGGCCCGCATCACCATCGGCATCGCCGCTGAACTGGCCTTCCTTGCGTACGTCTACGTCCTGGGCGGTCGCGCGGCACGTGCCGGCGCCACGGGCGACGTCGAAGAGACAGAGCGCAGCGCCTCCGTACCGACCGCCGCCTGATGTGCGGGCACTCCGGCCGAGCTGTTAGCCTCGTACCTCGCCCCACGGGAGCCGTTGACACGGGACCTGTGTGGAGGTAGATTTACATAGTTGCGCGGAGCTGGACAGCTTCGAGGGCAACGGTGAGCATCTATCCGCTTCTCGGGTTCACCCCTGAAGGAGCCCTCCCGATTATTCAGGAACGAGTGGCCGGTCAGTCCGGTCGAAAACTTCTGATAAAGTCGGACCCGCCGAAAGGGAGCCGCCAGGCTACCGAATAGGCAAGGCCCTCCAACTGGCCACCAAAACGAATTTCTGACCGGAAACGGCACGGAAAACGGATCTGGTAAGGTTGGAAACACCGAAGGGAAGCCCGGAGGAAAGCCCGTGAGGGTGAGTACAAAGGAAGCGTCCGTTCCTTGAGAACTCAACAGCGTGCCAAAAATCAACGCCAGAT
>NZ_BAAGPS010000054.1:0-67389 GCF_054783935.1 Streptomyces pseudoechinosporeus | reverse complement strand
TGCATGTGTTAAGCACGCCGCCAGCGTTCGTCCTGAGCCAGGATCAAACTCTCCGTGAATGTTTTCCCGTAATCGGGACGACACCACGAGAGCGGAACCTCCCGAGGAATAATCAGGAGGTTCACAGCGTCCTCGCTGTGTTTTCTTCAAAGGAACCTCGCCATCGGAAAGATCCGATGGACGGGGTATCAACATATCTGGCGTTGATTTTTGGCACGCTGTTGAGTTCTCAAGGAACGGACGCTTCCTTTGTACTCACCCGAGAGACTCTCTCGTGGCTTTCCTCCGGGCGCTTCCCTTCGGTCTTGCGTTTCCGACTCTACCAGATCCTTTCGGACCCGATTTCCCGTCGGAGGGGGTTCGCTTTCCGACCTTTCGGCCTTCCTGCGGCGTTGACTCTATCAGATCCTTTCGGGCCTGACCCCAATCAACTGGTTTTGTCCTCGCGGCCGTTGGGCCGCTCCGACGTTCCAAACTTTAGCGGATGCTGTCGGCAGTTCCTAATCGGGCTGCCGGACCCCACGGGAATTCAATTCGGGCATGCCGAAATTAACCCCGTAAGGAGATCACACTAGTGGTTTGGTGTGCCGCTTCTGCGGCGGGAGGTGCTGTCGCAGAAGCGTTACGGCTCCGTGGCAACTCGAAGAACCTTACGGATCCACGAAGGGGTTGTCAAGCTTCCCCTGGGCGACGGCTCGGCAAACCTCGGGGGTGCCGTCAGTCCAGGTCGGTGAGGCGGCCGCCGGCGTCCGGCTGGGCGTGTTCCACGCGGCGGAGGAGGCGGGTCAGGACGTCGCCGAGGACTCCGCGTTCCTCCTGGGAGAGGTCCTGGAGCAGGTCCTCCTCGAAGACGCTGGCGAGGCGCATGGCTGCCAGCCACTTCTCGCGGCCCTCGGTGGTGAGCTCGACGATGACGCGTACGCGGTTGGACTCGTCGCGCTCCCGGGTGACCAGGCCCTCGGCCACCATGCGGTCGATCCGGTGGGTCATCGCGGCCGGAGTCAGGCCGAGACGCTTGGCGAGGTCGCTCGGGCCCATGCGGTAGGGGGCGCCGGAGAGGACGAGGGCCTTGAGGACCTCCCACTCGGCGTTGCTGATGCCGAGGGTGGCGGTCTGGCGGCCGTAGGCGACGTTCATACGGCGGTTGAGGCGGCCGAGGGCCGAGACGATCTTCTCGACCTGGGGGTCGAGGTCCTGGAACTCGCGCTGGTACGCGGCGATCTGCTCTTCGAGTGTCGGCTCGCCGACGCCGGGGGTGTCGCCCATGAGCCGAAGTATGGCACGCACTCGCTTGGCGTCGAAGTCCTTCGATGTGTAGAGTTCAGTGTCTAAGTTTAGCTTCGAAGTATTTACTTCTAAGTACTCCGATCTACTGAAGCAGGTGACAGTGACCAGGGCGAGGGGCGCGGCGATGCGCCGGATCCATGTGGGCAACGCGCTCGGCGCGTTCGGGCTCGGTTTCACCGTCCCGTATCTGTACGTCTATGTGGCGCAGGTGCGGGGGCTCGGTGCTGTGACGGCGGGGCTTGTGCTTGCCGTTTTCGCTGTGGCCGCGCTGGTCGTGCTGCCGTTTGCCGGGCGGGCCATGGTGCGGCGTGGTCCGCTGCCGGTGTTGCTCGCCGCCCTGGTCACCGCCGCGTTGGGTGCGCTGGGCTTGGGGCTTGCGAGTAGTGCGACGACCGTGTTGCTGTCCGCGGGGGTGCTCGGGGCCGGGCAGGCCGTGATGCAGCCGGCGCTTGCGACGATGATCGTGGACTGTTCGACGGCCGGGACCCGGTCGCGGGCCTTTGCCATGCAGTTCTTCCTGCAGAACCTCGGGCTCGGTGTTGGTGGGCTCATCGGTGGCCATCTTGTCGATGCCACGCGCCCGGGTTCCTTCACGTTGCTGTTCGCGATCGAGGCGGCGATGTTTTTGCTGCTGGTCGTGATCATGGCGACCGTACGGATGCCTCATGCGCCGGGGATCGGGAGCGGTGCGCCGCGGGTCAGGGGGAGCTGGAAGGAGCTCCTCGGTAATCGGGCCATGGTGCAGTTGTGTGTGCTGGGCTTTGTGCTGTTCTTCGCCTGCTACGGGCAGTTCGAGTCGGGGCTGAGTGCGTACGGTGTCGAGGCGGCGGGGATCTCGACTTCCGCGCTCGGTACGGCGCTTGCCGTGAACACGGCGGTGATCGTGGTCGCGCAGTTCGTGGTGCTGAGGTTCGTGGAGCGGCGTCGGCGGTCTCGGGTGATCGCGGCTGTCGGGCTGATCTGGGCCGTCGCGTGGGGCGTGGCCGGGTATGCGGGGCTCGGGCACGGGAGCCAGGCCATGGCCACGGCCGCGTTCATCTCGACGTACGCGCTCTTCGGGCTCGGTGAGGCGATGCTGTCGCCGACCGTGGCGCCGTTGGTCGCCGATCTGGCGCCGACGGGGATGGCGGGGCAGTACAACTCGGCGTTCGCCCTGGTGAAGCAGCTTGCGCTGGCGGTCGGTCCTGCGGTGGGCGGGCCGATGGGGGCGGCGCTGCACGGGCCGTACGTCGTGACGTTCCTGCTGTTCTCGCTGGGCATCACGTTCCTGGCCGTTCGGCTGGGGCGGCAGCTCACGCCCGTACAGAATCGGCCGTCGATGGCGAGGAGCCGGGTGGTCGCGCGGGGTGCGGAGCCCTCGGAGTCCGTAGCGGCGAAGGTCTGATGCCGTGGAGAGGCGGCCGTCACCTTGTGGTGGCGGCCGCCTCTTGGTGTCAGCGGACGGCTGTGACCAGGGTCGAGGTGAAGGAGAACGTCGCTGTGCCGTCGGGGGCGGTGTGGTCCTTGAGGAGGTCGTGGACCGTGCGGCCCGCGTTGGTGAGGGCCTCCTGGCCGCCGGTCTCGATGATCGTCTGGCCCCAGGGGAGCGCGGAGAGATGGCCGGCGGCGAAGTCCGCGAGCGGGGGCAGGGTGATGCCGAAGGTGACTTCGCGGTCGGTCACGTCCTGGAAGCCTGCTCGGCGCAGGGCGGTGGTGAGGCGGTCGGCGGTGCAGGAGAAGGCGTCCGCGAAGCCTGCGGCCTCTTCCGGGCCGCCGTGTTCCTCGACGGCCCGTCGCATGGCGGCGACGTACGGGGACCTGTCGAGCGATGCCCAGACGGTGGCTGCGAAGCGGCCCCCGGGGCGGGTCACGCGGGCGGTCTGGGCGAGTGCGGCGTCCAGGTCGGGGAAGAACTGGGCGCCCTGCTGGCAGACGACCGCGTCGAAGGTGTCGTCCGCGTATGGGAGTTGGTCGGCGGGGGCCGCGGTGAACTCGATGTCCGGGTACATGCGGGGGTGGTGTGCTTCGGCCACCTTGAGCATGCTCTCGTTCGGGTCGGCGCCGAAGACGCGGCCCGCGGGACCGACCCGGGCGGCGGCCACCCGTGCCGCGAAGCCGGTGCCGCATGCGAGGTCGAGCACCGTGGCTCCGGGGAACAGGTCGACGGCGTCCACGACCGCCTCGACGAAGGGCGCCATGATCGGCGCGACGTACCGCTCGTAACGCTCGGGAGCACTGCCTGTGAGCTGGAAGCCCGATTCCGTTTCCTCTGCCATGGGGGAGCTACTAGCACCGTGCGCCGCGATCGGCCAGATGGCGCGCGGCCATGGATCTAAGTGGCACGCGGAAGTGCGAACTCGCACCACACCGACTTGCCGCCGCCGGGCGTGCGGCGTGAGCCCCAGTTGGAGGCGATGGTGGCGACGATCGCGATGCCGCGGCCGGCCTCGTCGGCGGGTTCGGCGCGGCGGCGGCGTGGGAGGTGGTCGTCGCCGTCGGTCACTTCGACGATCAGGCGGCGGTCCGTGCGGCGCAGGCGCAGGCGCATGGGCGGGGTGCCGTGCTGGAGGGAGTTGGCGACGAGTTCGCTGGCGGCGAGGACGCCGAGGTCGTGCAGGTCCGTGGGGAAGCGCCAGCTCGTCAGGACGCCGGAGGCGAAGGCACGCGCGCGTGGGGCCGCTTCCACGCCGCCGAGCAGCTCCAGGGCGGCGTTTCGGAAGAGCTCGCCGTCGGAGCCCGTACGGGACGGGTGCTGGAGTACCAGGACCGCCACGTCGTCGTCGTGGTCGGCCGTCATGCCCGCCGAGCGGACCAGGCGGTCGCAGATCACCTGGGGTGTGCCCGTGGCGCCCGCGAGGGCTTCCTCCAGGGCGGCGATGCCCTCGTCGAGGTCCTTGTCGCGGCGCTCGACCAGGCCGTCCGTGTAGAGCACGGCGGTGGAGCCGGGGCCGAGCGGGATGGAGCCGGAGGCATGCATCCAGCCGCCTGTGCCGAGGGGCGGGCCGATGGGTTCCTCGGCGCGCAGGACGGTGCCGCTGTCGTCGCGTACGAGGATCGGGAGGTGGCCGGCGGAGGCGTACACGAGGCGGCCCTCGTTGGGGTCGTGGACGGCGTACGCACAGGTGGCGATCTGGTTGGCGTCGATCTCCGTGGCGAGGCCGTCGAGGAGCTGGAGGACCTCGTGCGGGGGCAGGTCGAGGCGGGCGTACGCGCGGACGGCGGTGCGGAGTTGGCCCATGACGGCTGCCGCGCGTACGCCGCGGCCCATGACGTCGCCGATGACCAGGGCCGTACGGCCGCCGCCGAGGGTGATGACGTCGTACCAGTCGCCGCCGACCGCGGCCTCCGTGCCGCCGGGGTGGTAGACGGCGGCGACGCGCAGGTCGTCGGGTTCCTCCAGCTTCTGGGGCAGCAGGGAGCGCTGGAGGGTGACCGCGGTCTCGCGCTGCTCGCGCTCGCCGGCGCGCAGGCGGTCGGCGGTTTCGGCCTGGTCGGTGACGTCGGCGGCGAAGATCAGTACGCCACCCCCTTCGGGGGTGGCCGAGATGTCGACGGGGGTGCACGTGAAGGTGTACGAGCGGCCGCCGGGGACCTTGCGGGACAGGACCGTACGCGGCTTGGAGCTGCGCAGGACCTGGTCGAGGAGGGACAGCAGGCCGATCTCCTCCAGCTCGGGCAGCGCCTCACGCGCGGGTTCGCCGACCGGACGTGCGCCGAAGGCCGCTACGTAGGCGTCGTTGACGTACGCGAGACGGTGCTCCTGGCCGTGTACGAGGGCGACGAGGGCCGGGATGCGGTCGAGGACCTCGCGGACCGGCAGTTCGTCGACAGCGGGGTCCGGTGGGGTTTCGGTGTCGGCGGCATCGGCGGCTTCAGCAGCTTTGTCGGCTTCGTTGGCGGGTCGCCGCTCGGCGCGGGCCGCGGGCACGGAGCCGCCCTCCGGGGGGAGCGCGTTCGACGAACTGTCGGTCCGCGCCTGGGCGCGGCGCTGCGTTCCGGGGAGCAGGGCGCTCCAGCGCGTGAAGTTCACTGTGGGACAGGCCTCGTGGGATTGAAGGGCGAGCGGTCGGCCCGCCCATGGTCGTGGACCAGTGTGTCCGACCGGACCGACATCCGTCAGACGTCGGCCCTGACGGCGGAGTTCCTGAGTCCGGTCAGGACGACCCCTTCGGGTCCTCAGGAGGCTTTCCACCGGCCGCGAGTTCGAACTCGGCACGGGGATGTTCGAGCGAACCGAGGGAGACGATCTCCCTCTTGAAGAGCCCCGCCAGCGTCCACTCGGCCATCACCCGGGCCTTGCGGTTGAAGGTCGGAACTCTGCTCAGGTGGTACGTGCGGTGCATGAACCAGGCAGAGTAGCCCTTCAACTTCCGCCCGTAGACATGCGCGACGCCCTTGTGCAGTCCCAGGGAGGCCACCGAGCCGGCGTACGCATGGGAGTACGTCTCCAGGGGCTCGCCGCGCAGGGAGTGAACGATGTTGTCGCCGAGGGTCCTGGCCTGACGTACCGCGTGCTGGGCGTTGGGGGCGGTCTCCGTGCCGGGCTCCTTGGAGGTGACGTCGGGGACGGCGGCGGCGTCTCCCGCGGCCCACGCCTGCGTGACGCCCTCGACGGTCAGCTCGGCGGTGCACTTGAGGCGTCCGCGCTCGTTCAGCGGCAGGTCGGTGGCGGCCAGGATCGGGTGCGGTTTCACACCGGCGGTCCAGACGACCGTACGCGTCGGGAAGCGCGCTCCGTCGCTCAGTACGGCGACCCGGTCCACGCACGATTCGAGGCGGGTCTCCAGGCGTACGTCGATATTGCGGCGGCGCAGCTCGGTGACGGTGTACTTGCCCATCTCCTCGCCGACCTCGGGCAGGATGCGGTTCGAGGCCTCGACGAGGATCCACTTCATGTCCTCGGGCTTGACGTTGTGGTAGTAGCGCGCGGTGTAGCGGGCCATGTCCTCGAGTTCGCCGAGGGCCTCCACGCCGGCGAAACCGCCCCCTACGAAGACGAAGGTCAGGGCCGCGTCGCGGATCGCGGGGTCGCGGGTCGAGGAGGCGATGTCCATCTGCTCGATGACGTGGTTGCGCAGGCCGATGGCCTCTTCGACGGTCTTGAAGCCGATGCCGTGGTCGGCGAGGCCCGGGACCGGGAGGACGCGCGAGATGGAGCCGGGCGCGAGGACGAGCTGGTCGTAGGAGATCTGTTCCGGCTCCGCGCCCTCTTCCTGGGTGGCGAGCGTGGTGAGGGTCGCGGTGCGCTTGGCGTGATCGATGGACTGGGCCTCGCCGATGACGATCTTGCACTGGTCGAGAACACGGCGCAGCGGCACGACGACATGGCGGGGCGAGATGTTTCCCGCGGCGGCCTCGGGCAGGAACGGCTGATAGGTCATATAGGGCTCTGGCGTGACCACGACAATTTCTACGTCGCCGCGTTTGAGCTCCGCCTTCAGCTTCCGCTGGAGTCGCAGAGCGGTGTACATCCCGACGTAACCACCGCCGACGATGAGAATGCGCGCACCGTTCGGGGATTCGGGGGTCGTCCCCCGAGAGATCGCTGTGTTCACCCACCCATGACGCAACGCGGTCTTGAGTTTGTCCACAGGCCCGACAATTTGTGTGACCGGCCGCCTGAGACGCGCAGAGTTGGCCGATTTGCCGGAGTGCGAGGAAAACGCGCAGGTCAGCGGGGATGCATGAGGTGATGGTAGGTGTCTTAATCGGGACGTAAGCGGCCCGTACTCCGATCGAGGGGCGCACTGTGCGGAACCTGCCCCTTCTGAATTGACCCTTACTCAACTATGTTCGTGTGTCATCGGGGTGTAGGGGGAAGCACTCGGCGGGTCCGCACGACTGGTACGACGGGTACCACGGGTCGTGGGGCCGATGCCTGTTCCGCTCGCTCCGGCTTGTCAATGGCGGGGAGAGTCTCCGGGGGGAGACGTCATTACCGGGGGAACACATATGCATGTTCAGGACACTCATTGGTCATCCGCGTCTGCCATCGCATCGGGCGGCGCGGTCAGTGCGGCGATGGGGAACGGTCGCGGTGCGGGGGACGCATCGCGTACGACACCGCTGCGCGTGGACGCACAGCGCAATCTGGAGCACGTACTGCGTGCGGCGCGCGAAGTCTTCGGCGAGCTGGGATACGGCGCGCCGATGGAGGACGTGGCGCGGCGCGCACGGGTCGGCGTCGGCACGGTGTACCGGCGCTTCCCGAGCAAGGACGTCCTGGTCCGGCGGATAGCCGAGGAGGAGACCTCCCGGCTGACCGACCAGGCCCGGGCGGCGCTCGGCCAGGAGGACGAGCCGTGGTCGGCGCTCTCGCGCTTCCTGCGGACGTCCGTGGCCTCGGGCGCCGGGCGGCTGCTGCCGCCGCAGGTGCTGCGGGTGGGCGTCGCGGAGGACAGCACGGTTCTCGACGAGGCGCTGGTGCCGCACCAGCGGTCCCAGCCGATGTCCCTGCCCGGCTCCGGCTCCGGTGAGCTTCGGCTCGTGGAGCAGCGGCCGGCGCCCGACGGGGAGGTCGCGACGGCGGACGACGACGCCGGGGCGGCCCAGCTGCTCGATGTCGTGGGCCGGCTCGTGGAGCGGGCGCGCGCGGCGGGCGAGCTGCGCCCGGACGTGACCGTGTCGGACGTCCTGCTGGTGATCGCCACGGCGGCACCCTCGCTGCCCGACGCGGCCCAGCAGGCGGCGGCCTCGGCCCGGCTGCTGGACATACTGCTGGAGGGGCTGCGGTCGCGTCCCGCCTAGGGCACGCGCGCGTGGAGCACGTCGCGTAAGGCACGCGGCGGACATGTAGCGCGTTCCGGGCATTTCATCGAGGCTCGTACGGGGAAAGGCGGTTGAGCCTTTCCCCGTACGGGTGAACGTCAGCGCTTCGGGCGGGAAAACCCACGGACGAGTGATTGTGGGGCCCGTTGATCACCTGGGTGCTCTACTCGGTCGCCGCCTCGGTGAGTTCGCGCAGGACGTCGTCCGTGGTGAACGTCGTGCCGGTGGCGCGCTCGGCCTCGTAGCGCTCGGGGCCCAGGTCGGCCAGGGCCGCGGCTTCGATGCGTTCGGCTTCCAGGCGCTCCGACAGGGCGCGGGGGTGGGACACGCGCCAGCGGGATCCGGCGGCGAGCAGCCGGACCGCGCGCGGGTGGTCGCCTTGTTCGGCGAGGACGTGAGCCGCCTGTTCGGCCAGGCCCGCGAGGACCACCTTCGTGCTGTGCGCGGCCACAGCTTCCTGCAGGGCCTCAGCCAACTTGAGCAGACCTTGCCGGGGGCCCGACTCGGCGGCCGTGACGAGGGCGTCGATGCCGTTGAGCGCGGCGATGAACTGCGGCGGCGGGGTGCCACGGGTCGTCTCCGCGCGGGCCGCCTCGCACAGTTCCCGCGCCCGCGCGAACTCCCCGTCGTCCAGGGCCATCTGCGCCCGCATCAGGAGCACGAAGGCCACGGAGTCGGGCACCCCATGGCGCTCGGCCGCCTCGCTCGCCTTGTCCAGGGCAGCGAGCGCGGCGGCACGATCGCCGGCGCGGTACGCGATCTCGCCGAGCCGCGCGATGAGGAACGGCGTCTCCGCCCACGCGCCCACCTCGCGCGCGAGCCGCAGCGCCTCCTCGTACTCCTTCTTCGCCTCCTCGAAACGGCCGCGCGCCATCGCCGCCTCGCCGCCCGCGCTGCACACCTGGGCGCGCATCCAGCGGTCGCCCGCGCGTGGGGCGATGACGCGCAGCTCCGCGAGGGCCTCGTCGACGCCCTGCAGGCCGCCGGGGGTGTCGACGGCCATGTGCGTACGGAACATCAGGGTGACGCCGATCTCCCAGTCGCCGCCGTACGTCCGGCAGTTGGCGAGCGCCGTGTCCATGTAGGGCAGTGCTTCGTCCGGGCCGCCGAGGTAATACGTGGTCAGCGGCCACGCGATGCCCGGGAAACGGGCCGCGTCCGGTCCGCCCCGAGCCATCGCGTCCCGTACGGGCGCGGCGTACGCCCGCAGCCGCTCGTCCTCCAGCCCGTCCATCCCCAGGTCCGCCAACAGGAAGAGATGCAGCATCCGCAGCCTCATCCGCAGCCGGTGCAGCGGGTGGTCCTTTTCGGCTTCGGGGTCGGCGAGGTAGGTATCCAGGTCCCTCCCGAGGCGCAGGGTCCGCTCGGCCCATGTCCGGCTCTCCCGGCGGAAGTTGCGCAGCCACCAGAACCAGCCCATGGCCAGCACCAGGGCGGCGGCTTCCTCCTCGTCGGCGGCGAGGATGCTGCGGTCCAGGGCCGCCCGGATGTTGTCCAGGTCGGTTTCCAGGCGGGTGATCCACGGGAGTTGGTCGGCGCTGCGGAGGCGGGGTTCGGCTTCCTCGACGAGTGCGCGAACCCAGGCGCGGTGTCGGCGCTCGGCCTCGGCGCGCAGGTCCGGGACCTCGGCGGCGCGCTCCCTGGCGTACTCGTGGATCGTCTCCAGCATTCCGTACCGCATGCCGGCGGAGCCCTCCCGCTCCCACGGTGTCGCGACGATCAGGGACTTGTCGACGAGGGCCCCGATGAGGTCTGCGGCGGGCCCGGTGCACACGGCCTCCGCGGCCTGAAGGTCCCAGCCGCCCGCGAAGACGGACACCTCGCGCAGGACCGTACGCTCCGGCTCGTCGAGGAGGTCCCAGGACCAGTCGACGACGGCGCGCAGGGTCTGCTGGCGCGGCAGGACCGTACGGCTTCCGGAGGTGAGGAGCCGGAAGCGGTCGTCGAGGCGGTCGGCGATCTGGCGTGGGGTGAGCATGCGCAGGCGGGCCGCGGCGAGTTCGATGGCCAGGGGCAGGCCGTCGAGTCGGCGGCAGATCTCGTCGACGGCCTCCGGGTCATGGGCGACGTCGGCGTCCGCGTCGGGACGTACGGCCGCGGCGCGCTCCATGAAGAGGCGGTGCGCCGGGCCGGGCGGCAGGGGCTCGACCGGGCGCACCGACTCGCCGGGCACCCCCAGGGGCTCGCGGCTGGTGGCGAGGATCGTGAGTCCCGGGCAGTGGGTGAGGAGGGTTTCGGCGAGCTCGGCTGCCGCCTCGATGACATGTTCGCAGTTGTCAAGGATCAGTAGTTCGCTGCGCGGGGCGCAGTACTCGATGAGCAGGGCGACCGGGTCGTCCTGCGCCACCGCTCTCTCATGGGTCATCAGCACGGTCTCGCGCAGACCGAGGGCACTGACGACCGCTCCTGCCACCGCCTCCGGCCGGTCGAGCGGGGCGAGCTCGGCCAGCCATGCCGGTGGAAGTCCGGCGGCGACTTCCTCGGCGAGGCGGGTCTTACCTGAGCCGCCCGGTCCGGTGAGGGTGACGAGGCGGGCCCTGTGCAATTCGGAACGGATGGCGTCGAGTTCGGGTTCCCGGCCGACGAAGGAATTCAGGCGGGGGCGGATGTTGCCGGTTCTGTCGGTCCGGTCGGCTCGCTCGGTTCTGTCGGGTTGCTCGGCTCTCGGGGTGGGTTGTGGGGTCAGCAGCTGCGCGTGCAGGGCTTGTAGTTCCGGGCCCGGGTCCGTGCCCAGGTGCTCGGCGAGGGCGCGGCGGGCCTTCTCGTACGCGGCCAGGGCGTCCGCGTTTCGGCCCGTGTCGCGCAGGGCGCGGATGAGGAGGGCGTGCAGGGCTTCGTCGTACGGGTGCGCTTCGGTGAGTTCTCTCAACTCCGGTACGACGTCTGCGGCGTGGCCCAGTCGCAGGTCCGCCGCTATGCGCGCGCGGGTGGCCTCCTGGTGCAGGGCTTCTGTGCGGGTGGCCGCGGCGGTGTGGTCGGGGAGGTCGGCCAGGGCGGGGCCGTGCCACAGGGCGAGTGCCTGGCGTAGGGTGCGGGCCGCTTCCGCGGGGGCGTCGGGCATGGCTGCCCGGCCCTTGCGGACGAGGCGTTCGAAGGCGAACAGGTCTACGTCTTCGGAGGTGGCGTTGAGGCGGTAGCCGCCTGGTTCCGAGGTGATCGCTTCCTTGCCGAGGGCTCTGCGGAGGCGGGCGATGAGGGCCTGGAGGGCGGCAGGTGCGTCGTGCGGCAGGTTGTCCGGCCAGACCTCGTCGATGAGGGTGTCCGGTGTCGTTGCGCGGTTGGGCCGCAGGGCGAGGGCGGTCAGGAGGGCGCGGAGTCGGGGGCCTCCTATGGGTACGGGGGTGCCGTGGTCGTCCTCGGCCTGGGTGACGCCCAGGATTTTGTACCGCACGGGGTCATTCTTACGGGGCTGGCGGCGGAGCGGGTTTTTCTTTCCCCAAGCCCGCCCCTTCCCGAAGCCAAGGGGCTCCGCCCCTGGACCCCGCTGGGGCTGCGCCCCAGACCCCCATCGGCCTGGCGGCCTCGTCCTCAAGCGCCGGACGGGCTGGTGTGCTTGGGCTGAGACGTGCGGGTGCGGTCACTACCCNNNNTGCGGGTGCGGTCACTCCCCCCGCCGAGCCGCCGCCCCCGCCCCCAACGCCCCCCGCTCCGGAGCAATCCCCCCAGGCACCGCCCGCGCCCGCGCAGGCGTCCCCGTCCAGCAAGTCCCCCGGCGGTCCAGCAGGCGGCCGAGCCACAGCTCCAGTGAGACGAGGTCCGCCAAGCCCTCCAGGGGCAGGGGTTCGCCCTCCGCCGCCGCTCGGAGGGCCTTGCGGACGACCCTGGCCTCTATCAGGCCGGCCTGGGCCAGGAGCGGGGTGTCGAAGAGCATGACCAGGTTGTCGGCGGCGGCGCGCAGGCCCGTGCGGGCGGCGGCTGTTGAGGAGGCGTGGGAGGGGGCGCCCCAGCCTGGGGGGAGGTCGGCTACGCCGGCGCCTTCCAGGACCGTACGGAGTATGGCGGCGCGGGCGCCGGGCTGGACACGTAGGGCCTCGGGAAGGGCGCGGCAGGCGCGTACGACCTGGTTGTCGAGGAAGGGGGCGTGCAGGCGCTGGAAGCGGATCTCGGCGGCCTGTTCCAGGATGCGGAGGTCGGCGGCGTGCCGGGCGAGGGCGGCACGGGCGCGGAAGTCGCCGGGGCGCTGGCCGGGGCCGACGCTCGCCCGGCTCGTAGCGCCCGTCAGGCGAACCGATACTTCAGCGAGCGCCTCGCCGGTGAGCCAGCGCGCAGCGGGGCCCGGTCTGGCCCAGGCGAGCGCGGCGAGGGACGCTCCTACGGCACCTCCGGGCTCGTCGAAGCGCCGGTGCAGCAGCCGGTCGGCGAGCCCCTGTATGCCGACGAGATAGGGCGTACGGGCGAGCTTGCGCGCCGCGCCGTACACGCGCGCGGGGACCATGACCGAACCGTCCGCCCTCGCCAACGCGGCGACGGGGCGTACCAGATGACGTCGTTTGCGGTCCATCAACAGGTCGGCGAGGCGCGCCGGGTGGGCGTCCAGGACCTGCCGGGCGCCGTACCCCGTGAAGTGGTCCGCGCTGCCCGCGGCGAGCCGCGCGCGGTGGCGGGCGGCGGTCACGAGGGAGGGGCCTGGTTCGTCCGTCAGGGGGCCTTCCAACTCGGCATAGGGGAGGACCTCTTCGCCGCCTGCGACCACTACGTGGTGCAGCCGTGGGTTGGCGGCCAGGGTCCCTGCCCGCTCCAGCTCGGCCTCGCGCCCCTTCACGGCGAGGTCGTTGAAGGTGACCGCAAGGAGACGCTCACCGGCGCCGGTGCCGTGCCCCAGGACCGTGCCCGGCATTCCGGGGAGGCCGGCGGCAAGGAGGGCGAGGGTTCCCGAAGCGGGGCCTCCGGAGAGGTCGGCTCCTATGCCGGGTACGGGCATGCCGCGCGCCGCACGCCGCTCGGCGGGCCCCATGCCGGGCACGGGACCGGGGTCCACATCCGCGCCGGGGACATGACGGGGAGCGGCGAGACGGGCGCGTACGGACTCCACCAGGGCGTCGCGTACGGCGTCCACCGCGCTGTCCGGGTCCGCTATGGGGGCCGCGACGGCGAGGGAGGCGACCGGTTCGTAACCGGCTATCTCGCGTGCGCCGGCACGCAGGATGAGCGCGTGCCCCGGCGGAATGCGCTCCACGCCCAGGTAGGGCGTGGAGTTGTGCAGGGCGGCGGGTACGTCGGGGGCGGCGAGGATGGCTGCGAGGTGCCCGAAGTCGAGGTTGGCCTCTATGAGGTCGGCGAGGGGCAGCGCGGCCGTGGCGTACGCCGTGCCGCCCGCCCAGGGGGTGTAGAACACCGGCCGTGCGCCCGCCAGATCGCCGCACACCATCACCCGACGGCCCACCTGGACGACCGCGGTGTAGCTGCCGGACCAGGCCGTCAGATGGCGAAGTGCCCCTCCGCGCGCGGCGACCAGGCCCACCCGCAGCTGTTCGTCGGAGGCGCCGCAGGTGCCGAGCACCGCGATCCGGTTCTGCGCGTCGGCCTTCACGACGCGCACCTCGTCGGGGCGCCAGTCGCCGACCGCCCAGAGCGGATCGGGGTCGCCCCACAGGAGTTGGGACCCCACCGGGTGCACCGTCTCACCGTCGCTGCCGGTGGCCCCCGCCGAGCCGACCTCAGGAGCCGCAGTGGCGGTACTGCTCCACCCCACCAACCACCGCATCGCCGCCTCCACAGGCTGTGGACAACCAGTGCACCGTACGAACTGGGCACCATGCTGCCACGAAGAGAGCGCGCCGGTGGGTCCCTGCCGCCGCTTGTGCTCCCCAGAGTGCGCCCCTGAGGAGATGCCCGCAATGGAGCGAACGCACGCACGGAGCACGGAGATTACGACGCGAATGCGCCCCCGGTTCGCTCCCCCACGACACCCAACGCGCCCTCAAGTGCCATGGTAGGAGGGGTATTCGACCTCAGAAGGCAGGGGCGAAAACCAGCCAAATCCGCGATGGGCGCACGGGCGTGCACACGCTCCGTACAGGCCCTGCGCAACGCACGGTCCGGGAGGCGGAGTTCGCCTCCCGGACCGGTCCGCCGCCCGCGGGGATATGTGACGGCGGTGTCCCCCAGCCCGCTGGATCCAGTACAGCGGGCCGACCCACGCAGGATTCATGGAAGCGTTTCGACGGTGGCCGGAGAAGAGCGCACGGGCGGGCGCACAGCCACACACCGGGAGCACAGCACAACGCTGCGTACTTCCCTGCGGACCACAATCCCGCCATCCGGAACTATGCCTCTTAACGCATGGGATGCGGCGAACTACGCTGGGTTTACGAATGCCGCGTGGTTATGCCAACGCGGCAGCCGTCTGTGTCGAGGGGTGGCGCATGTCCAGGGAGCAACGCGGGCCGAACGACAAACTCGGCGCCGTTCTCGCCCTCGCGGGAATCAGCAACGCAGGCCTCGCCCGTCGCGTCAACGATCTTGGCGCACAGCGCGGACTGACTCTTCGCTATGACAAGACCTCGGTGGCGCGCTGGGTGTCGAAGGGCATGGTGCCGCAGGGTGCTGCCCCGCATCTCATCGCCGCGGCCATCGGCCAGAAGCTCGGCCGCCCCGTGCCGCTCCACGAGATCGGTCTGGCGGACGCGGACCCCGCACCGGAAGTGGGCCTCGCCTTCCCGCGTGACGTAGGACAGGCCGTGCGGGCCGCGACGGACCTGTACCGTCTCGACCTCGCCGGGCGCAAGGCCGGCTCCGGCGGCATCTGGCAGTCGCTCGCCGGATCGTTCGCGGTGAGCGCGTACGCGACTCCCGCCTCCAGGTGGCTGATAACCCCGGCCGACAGCTCTGTGGCCCGCGACGCGAGCCCCGTGGAGGGCTCCGGAGCACCGCTGAAAGTCGGCCACAGCGACGTACAGAAGCTGCGTGAGGCCGCCGAGGACGCCAGGCGTTGGGACTCCAAGTACGGAGGCGGCGACTGGCGTTCGTCCATGGTGCCCGAGTGCTTGCGGGTGGAGGCGGCGCCGCTGCTGCTCGGCGCGTACTCGGACGAGGTGGGTCGCGCCCTCTTCGGGGCGTCCGCCGAACTCACCCGCCTCGCCGGCTGGATGGCCTTCGACACGGGCCAGCAGGAGGCTGCCCAGCGCTACTACATCCAGGCCCTGCGTCTCGCGCGCGCGGCGGCCGATGTGCCTCTGGGGGGATACGTACTCGCCTCCATGTCCCTCCAGGCGACGTACCGCGGTTTCGGCGACGAGGGAGTCGACCTCGCCCAGGCCGCCCTGGAGCGCAACCGTGGCCTGGCCACAGCCCGCACCATGAGCTTCTTCAGCCTCGTCGAGGCACGCGCGCACGCGCGCGCTGGTGACGCCCAGGCGGCCGGCGGAGCCCTGAAGGCCGCCGAGGGCTGGCTGGAGCGGGCCCGCGACGGCGACCAGGACCCGTCCTGGCTCGGCTTCTACTCGTACGACCGTTTCGCCGCCGATGCCGCGGAGTGCTACCGCGACCTCAAGGCCCCGCGCCAGGTCCGCCGCTTCACCGAGCAGGCGCTGTCCAGGCCGACGGAGGAGTTCGTACGGTCGCACGGCCTGCGCCTGGTGGTGTCCGCGGTCGCCGAGCTGGAGTCGGGGAACCTGGACGCGGCGTGCGAGCAGGGCGTGCGCGCGGTGGAGGTGGCGGGGCGAATCTCGTCGGCCCGGACCACGGAGTACGTGAAGGATCTTCTGCATCGGCTGGAGCCGTACGGGGATGAGCCGCGGGTGGTGGAGTTGCGGGAGAGGGCTCGGCCGTTGCTGGTCGCTCCGGCGTAAACGCTCCGCTTGGAGCTGGGTTCCTTCGCGTCTGCCTGGTTGGTGTGGATTTGGGGCTGCCGGTCGTGTGTGGCTGGTCGCGCCCACGCGGCGGAGCCGCAAATCGACACAGCCCCGCGCCCCTTTCGGGGCCTGCGGCCCCTCAAGCGGGGCGGCGGGCCCCAGCGCCGACTTTCGGGTTTGAGTGCGTTGTCAGTGGTGCAGTGCACTATCTAACTGGGAGGTGGGAGTGGTGCCGCGGGTGATCGTTTATGACTGTGATGTGGTCGTGGTCGGCGGGGGGATCGTCGGGCTGTCGACTGCGTATGCGATCACGCGGGCCGCGCCGGGGACGCGGGTGATGGTGCTGGAGAAGGAGCCGGGGCCGGCGCGGCACCAGACGGGGCGCAACAGCGGGGTTATCCACAGCGGGATCTACTACCGGCCCGGATCCCTCAAGGCGCGGTATGCCGTGCGGGGTGCGGCCGAGATGGTCAAGTTCTGTGCGGAGTACGGGATCGCGCATGCCGTGACGGGGAAGCTGATCGTCGCCACGGAGCGGGCCGAGTTGCCTCGGCTGCATGCGCTGGTGCAGCGAGGGCGGGAGAACGGTATTGCGGTACGGGAACTGGGGGCGTCCCAGATCGCCGAGTACGAGCCGGAGGTTCGGGGGCTCGCCGCCATTCACGTCGCCACGACGGGTGTCTGTGACTTCGTGGGGGTGGCCCGGCAGCTTGCGGAGGCTTCCGGGGCGCAGATTCGGTACGGGGCGAAGGTCACGTACATCGACCGGCGTCCCGACCTCGGGGTCGCCGTTCGTACGGGCGATGGTGACGTCGTACGCGCACGTGTGCTGGTCAACTGTGCGGGGCTGCACTGTGACGAGATCGCCCGTCTTGCCGGGGACGAGCCCGGGATGCGGATCGTGCCGTTCCGGGGGGAGTACTACTCGCTGGCGCGGCCCTGGCTGGTGAAGGGGCTGGTGTATCCGGTGCCGGATCCCGCGTTTCCGTTCCTCGGGGTGCATCTCACGCGGGGAATCGACGGGAATGTCCATATCGGGCCGAACGCTGTGCCGGCGTTGGCCCGTGAGGGTTATGACTGGCGGACCGTACGGGCTCGGGAGCTGGGGGCGACGCTTGCCTGGCCCGGGTCCTGGCGGATAGCTCGGCGGCACTGGCGGTATGGCGGGGGTGAGCTGCGGCGGTCAGTTTCCAAGGCGGCGTTTGCCGCTGCTGTGCGGCGGTTGTTGCCCGCGGTGACTGCGGATGACCTGGTACCGGCTTCCGCGGGCGTCCGCGCTCAGGCGGTCCTTCGGGACGGCACGCTGGTGGACGACTTCCTTCTTCGGGAGGGGCCACGCACGGTTCATGTGCTGAACGCGCCGTCCCCAGCGGCTACCGCTTCGCTCCCGATTGGCCGTGAGGTGGGGCGGAGGGTTCTGGAGGCGTTGGGGCGGGGGTGACTGCGGGGGTTTCTTTCCTCAGCCCCGCCCCTTCCCGAAACCGGGGGGCTGCGCCCCCAGGCCCCCCAAAGGGGGTGGTGGGTGACACGTCGTGTCGCGGCTGCGGGTGCGTCGTGGCTGGTCGCGCAGTTCCCCGCGCCCCTGAAAAGCCTGCGGCTCCCCGCGCCCGGAGCAAGCCCGCACCCCCACGTGCCCGCACCCTCCCACCGGCGGGAGGGGCCGTGGGCCGGTGCGTCGTATGCCCGTCGCTTAGGTTCTGTCTCGGAGAACCAGGACCCTGTACCAGGCCAGGGCCGTATGCCCGCCCTGCGACGGGCTGACGCACCGGCCCACGGCCCCGCACCACCCACCGGACCCCCAGGGGCGCGGGGAACTGCGCGACCAGCCACAACGCACCCGCACCCGCCCAACCGCCGGAGGCCCCCGCTCCGTAGAATCGACGCACTGTGTCTGAGCGTCAAAACACCGAAGAGCCCCGTCGCCCCCACCCCCGCGCCAAAGGCGCGCCCCGCTTCCCCGACGGCCCCCGCGCCGACCCCGCCGGCTCCCACTTCGAGCGCCGGATCCGCAGCTTCCAGCCGCGCCGGAGCCGGGTCACGCATGGGCAAGCCGACGCGTTGCAGCGGCTGTGGCCCAAGTGGGGGCTGGATATCGACGGCCAGAGGAAGATCGACCTCACGGAGCTGTTCGGGAACGACAAGCCCGTCGTGCTGGAGATCGGGTTCGGGATGGGCGAAGCCACCGCGCAGATGGCCGCCGACGATCCCGACACCAACGTCCTCGCCGTCGACGTGCACACCCCGGGCCAGGGCAACCTCCTCAATCTCGCGGACCAGAAGGGTCTGTCCAACATCCGGGTCGGCAACGGCGACGCGATCATCCTGCTCAGGGAGATGCTCCAGCCGGACTCCCTGAGCGGCCTGCGCGTGTACTTCCCGGACCCCTGGCCCAAGAAGCGCCACCACAAGCGCCGCCTGATCCAGCCGGACTTCCTCACCCTCGCCGCGTCCCGCCTCAGGCCCGGCGCGCTGCTGCACTGCGCCACGGACTGGGAGCCGTACGCCGAGGTGATGCTCGAAGTCCTCACCGCACATCCCGACTTCGAGAACACCCAACCGCACGGCGGCTACGCCCCCCGCCCGGACTTCCGCCCACTGACCCGTTTCGAGAGCCAGGGCCTGGACAAGGGACATGTGGTGCACGACCTGCTGTTCCACCGTGTGCCATCCAGCACCACGCACATCGCGCCGTAAGCCCGACACCGTCGCGAGCCAACCCCCTCCCTGGTTAGGGTCGATGCCGTGGCCACCAGTCCCCCGTATCCGGCGTATCCGGCGTACCCCCCGCCCCCCGGCACCCCCGTCGGCACCCCCACTGGAGGCACCCGGCGACATACACACTGGTGGCGCCGCAAGTGGGTGCGCTACAGCGCGCTGATCACCCTGCTCGCCCTGTCCGGTCTCGTCATCCTGGCCCTGGTCCGCGAACAGACCGGCACCGAGGGCTTTTTGGTGGGCCTCGGCCTGGCCGTGCTGCCCGTCCCGCTGCTGATCGCGGCGTTCCGCTGGCTGGACCGGGTGGAGCCCGGCCCCTGGCGGAACCTGACGTTCGCGTTCGCCTGGGGCGCCTGCGCGGCGGCGCTGATAGCGATCGTGGCGAACAGTTTCGCTACGCGTTGGATAGCCACGGCCACCGCAGACCCCTCGAGCGCCGACACGATCGGCGCGACGGTCATAGCGCCGGTCGTCGAGGAGTCGGCGAAGGCCGCCGCGGTCCTACTCGTCTTCCTGTTCCGCAGACGGGACTTCACCGGAATCGTCGACGGCGTGGTGATAGCCGGGGTCACCGCGACCGGCTTCGCGTTCACCGAGAACATCCTCTACCTCGGCACCGCCTTCGGCACCGACCAGCTGAGCGGCGACGGCGGCATCGCCTCCGTCACCGCCGCCACCTTCTTCGTACGCGTGATCATGTCGCCCTTCGCGCACCCGCTGTTCACCGTGCTCACCGGCATCGGCTTCGGCATCGCGGCGCTCTCGGCGGACCGCCAGCACATACGACGCGTACTGCTGCCCTTCACGGGCCTGCTGCTGGCGATGGGCATGCACGCCCTCTGGAACGGCTCGTCGGCCTTCGGCACGTACGGCTTCTTCGCGGTGTACGCGGCGTTCATGGTGCCCGCGTTCGGCCTGCTGACCTGGCTCGCCATCTGGACCCGGCAGCGCGAACTCGGCACGATCCGCACCGAACTCCCCGCGTACGCCATGGCGGGCTGGCTGACCGTTCCCGAGCCGTTCGTGCTCGGCTCGATGAAGGCGCGGCGACTGGCCCGCGAGTACGCCACGCATCACGGCGGGCGCGCGGCGGGGCGGGCGGTCGCGGAGTACGAGGCGTACGCGACATCCCTGGCGTTCCTGCGCCACCGGGGGCGCCGCGGCCGTGCGGGCACCGATTTCGTCGTACGGGAACGAGAGTTGCTCCACGAACTGTGGGCCCGCCGCGAGCTGGCCCGCCCCGCGCTGGCGTACGCGGCCCGGGCCACGGCTCCGCTCCCCGTACCGCCGCCGTGGCCCACGTACGGGAACGCGTACGGCCAGGCGTCGCCCTACCCGGCGTACAACCCCTACCGAACTTAGAAACCAGGACGCCATCCGCTTCTCGTCCGAAAGCGGATGGCGTCAAAGAACTGGTCAGAGCTGGTCGAAGAGCCGACCGGGACCTACGGGTTTACGGGTTGAGCCCCTTGCTCCGCAGCCAGGCCGCCGGGTCGATTCCGTCGCCGCCCGCCGTGTGGACCTCCATGTGGAGGTGCGCCCCGGTGACGTTGCCGGTCGCGCCGACGCGGCCGATGACCTCGCCCGTGCTGACCTTCTGGCCGACGCTGACGCTGATCGACGACTGGTGGGCGTACCAGACCTCCGTACCGTCGTCGAGCTTGAGCTTCGTGAGGTAGCCGTACGAGCCGTTCCAGCCGGCCTCGGTGATGGTGCCGCTGTGGACCGCTTTGAGCGGCGTACCCGTCGGGGCGGCGAAGTCCAGGCCGGTGTGGGTCCCGGAGGACCACAGCGCGCCGGACTGCCCGTAGGTCGAGGTGATGGTGTACGAGGACGTGGGCAGCGCGTAGCTCCTGGCGAGCTTGGCGAGGCGCTCCGCCTCGGCCTTCTGCCGGGCCTCCTCCTCCGCCTTCTCCTTGGCGGCTTCGGCCTTGGCCTTGGCCGCTTCCCGCTCCTTGGCTGCCTGCTCGGCGGCCTTCTTCGCGGCGGCGGTCTCCGCGGCCCTCTTGGCCTCGCGGTCCACCTGGTCCTGCTGCCGCTCGGCCTGGAGGACGATGCGGGCGCGCAGGGCCTCGCCCGCGTCGGAGTTGCCCTGCTTGGCGTCCGCCGTGCTCAGACCGGCCTGGGTGAGCGGCGTCGTGGAACCCGGCTCTTCCTCGGGCTCGTCCGAGATCAGCGGCAGGTCGGGCAGGGTGATGGAGACCGGCGGCTTGCCAGTGTTCGCGCTGGCCATGCCGCCCGCGCTGACGGCCGCTATGACACCGACGCCCAGAACCGTGGAGCTGCGCGCGAGGCCTCCGCCGCGCTGCTTGCCGACGCGGTGCCTGCCGCGGACGGGCTTGAGGGAATCCTCGGTGGGGTTCCACTCCTCCCAGGTCTCCTCGTCCTGGCGTTTGCCGTAGCCGAATGAGTCGGGCTGCTGCTCATTCGGTGCGAACGAAGTCTGGGGGGCAGGCCGGTTGGACGCCACGTAGGCGCACTCCTTTCCTTCCTTGTCGCCTACCGGGTTAGCTGACGGGTTCGGAGCAGGAAGGTCTCCTACGCGCGTCACTCACGGTGTCTCCACCGAGAACAACGCCCGATTCACCCCAAGTTGGTGGTTCCCCGGTTCCCTTGCGGGATTCGGCGCGTGCGCACGGAGCCGACTCTTGTGCCGGCTGGGACGACCGCGCTGCGTTATCGAACGTTAATAGAGGCGAGCACCGGATTCCAAGCTGTTCTGGAGATTCGTTGGCAGTCTTGGCCTGGACTTTCAGGTCATGAGCGGGACGAATCGGGCGAGTTGATCCTGACTCAGGGGCAATTCACGGCTGTGACTTCTGTTGACAATGTTTCAGTTGTTATGCGGAGTGGGTTCGTTCGACTACTACAAGTGATATAGGGCGCCGCAGGCATGAAGGACCGGCCTCGAAGACCGGCCTCACGGCCTCCTGACCGCCAGCAGCGCCATGTCGTCCGTCGCGCCGCCGACTCCCGTGTGCCGTACGACCTCCTCCACGAGCGTGGCGAGCAGCGCCCGAGGCCGGCGGAAGGTGCGGCCCGCGAGGCACTGAGCCGGGTCGAAGAAGACGCCGTGCCGGTCCCGGGCCTCGGTCACCCCGTCCGTGTAGAAGAGCAGGGTGGCCCCGCCGGGGAACGGGACCTCCTGCGCCCGGTCGGGCCACAGGCCCAACTCGCCCATCCCGAGCGGCAGTGCGGGGTCCTCTGCCCGCAGCGTGTCCAGCGAGCCGTCGGCGTACAGCAGGAGCGGCCCGGGGTGACCGCGGTGGACGAGGCGTACGACGGCGCCGGCGTGCGGGATCTCGGCGAGTACGGCGGTGGTGAAGTCCTCGAACGCCTCAAGGCCGCCGCGCCGGGTGCCCTCGCGCGCCAGCGCCCGCTCCAGCCGCTGCGCCACCGCCTCCAGGGTCGCCTCCTGCTCGGCGGCCTCCCGGAAGGCCCCGATGAGCACGGCCACGGCCGCCACCGCGCCCATGCCCTTCCCGCGCACATCCCCGACGACGAGCCGTACGCCGTGCGAGGTGTCCTGCACGGCGTACAGATCGCCCCCGATGAACGCGTCCGCCTGCGCCGCCTCGTACCGCGCCGCGATATCGAACCCGCCGATCCGCTCGGCCGGCTCGGGCAGTACGGCGCGCTGGGCCGCCTCCGCGATCTCGCGCGCGGAGGCGAGACGTTGGTCACTGCGGCGTACGAGGCGGTTGATGACGAGGGCCAGCGCGGCGACCGCGGCCGCCGTGGCCACCTCTGTGGCCGCTCCCACGTCGTAGGAGCCCCTGATGTGCAGCAGGGCCAGGGCGGCGACGGCCACGACTCCGGTACGCAGCGTGTTGGCGAACGTGGACAGAGGCGCGGCGACGAGCGGGGCGACCGTGAAGAAGGGCACCGCGGTGAAGACGGGCGGGGTGAGGAGGTCGTAGCAGACGCCCGCGACGATCAGCAGCACGGGGAGGGCCCGGACAAGGGTCTGGACGTACGCGCCGCCGCGCGGTCCGCCCTCCGCATCTCCAGGCCCCACCACTTCTCTCCTGCCCTTCACCGCGCTCCGTCCAGATTTCCCGGCGGGTGGTCGGGGGGCGACCTGTGCGGGCCGAGTGGGTGAGCGGGCCATCGGGGACAGGAGGACCGTCGGGAACGCCGGGAAAAACACTCAGGGCCGGAACCCGTAGGTTCCGGCCCTGAGTTTTCAGTAGCGGGGACAGGATTTGAACCTGCGACCTCTGGGTTATGAGCCCAGCGAGCTACCGAGCTGCTCCACCCCGCGTCGGTAAGACCAGTGTACGCCATCCGCGGGACGCTCAGCACACGGTTTTTCGCTCCCTGCTCTTAACCGGTCCGCTGCTCTCAGCCGGTCCTTGTCACTGGCCGAGCAGATGGCGGTTGGGCTCGGCGGCCCGCTCCCCGTATTCCGGGAGTACGACGACATCGACGCCCTGGGCGGAAAGCAGACCGCTTCCGTCGGCGGACGGCACGAACGTGTCGGGCTCGCGCCAGGCGGTGACCACGCGGCGTACTCCCGCGTCGAGGATCAGCCGGGCGCAGGGGGCGGGCCGGGAGGCGCGGCGGGCGCAGGGTTCCAGGCTGCTGTAGACGGTGGCGGTAGGAAGGCGCGGGTCGGCCGGGTCGAGCTTGGCGAGCGCGGCCTCCTCGGCGTGTGACACGGGGTCGGCCTCGCGGGAGTAGCCGCGGGCCAGCTCCGTACCGTCGGCCGCGACGACGACCGCGCCGACGCTGAACGCGGTGCGCGAGGGCGGGCACTGGGCGGCGAGTTCGCATGCCAACTCCAGCCAGTGCCGGTCGGCCGCGGAAGCGAGCCCGCCCGCTCCGGGCGCCGTGGGCACGTAGCGCATGAGCACCACATCGCCCACGGGCCGCGTTTCCACCAGCCGCATTCGGTTGCGCACCCCGCCCGGGTAGCCGCCGGGTCCGAACAGCCGGGGTGCGTCCGGCTGTCCCACGAGGAGGGGCGTGAGGGCGAGCTGCAACTCGTCCGCGAGGCCCTCCTGGAGCAGCTGTGTGTGCACGCGCCCGCCGCCTTCGACCATGAGCCGCCGTACGCCTCGTACGTCGTGAAGGTGCTCGAGTACGGCCGGCCAGTCGAGCTCCGGCCCGACGGGGACGACGTCGACGCCCAGTCCGCGGAGGGCCGCGGTGGCTTTCGGGGCGCCCTTGTCCGTCGTGTAGACGACCTTCTCGCCGCCCGTGGACCAGAAGTTGAGGGCCGGGTCCAGGTCTCCGCCGCCGCTGACGGTGACCTTCAGCGGGTACTCCGGGCGGCCTTCCGCGAGCCTGGCCGCGCGCCGCTCGGCGGAGTTGACCAGGAGGCGGGGGTTGTCGGCGCGCAGGGTGCCCGCGCCGACCAGGATCGCGTCGGACTGGGCCCGCACCTCGTCGACCCGGTCGAAGTCGGCGGGGCCGGAGAGCCGCAGCCGTTCGGGGCCGGTGTCGTCCAGGTAGCCGTCGAGGGAGACGGCGGCGGACAACAGGACGTAGGGGTGGGGCATGGGGCGTACTCTCCGCTCGGCTCGGTGCGTCTGCTTCGGTGCGTCTGCTTCGGGCGATGGTGGTTCAATTTTTAAACAGTACCTACACTGGGTGGCATGACGACCCGCTGGCTCACCCCCGACGAGCAACGCGCCTGGCGCGCGTACATCGCCGCCTCTCACCTTCTGGAGGACGCGCTCGACCGGCAGCTCCAGCAGGAGGCCGGTATGCCGCACCTGTACTACACGATCCTGGCCACCCTCTCCGAGACCGACCACCGCTGTCTGCGGATGACGGATCTCGCCGAGGCGCTGAAGATCACCCGCAGCCGGCTGACGTACGCCGTGACACGCCTGGAGAAGGACGGTCTCGTACGCCGTGAAGGCTGCCGCATGGACAAGCGCGGGAGCCTCGCCTTCCTGACCGACGAGGGGATGGCGGTGCTGGAGCGGGCGGCGCCGGGTCATGTCGAGATGGTGCGCTCCGCGCTCTTCGAGCACCTCACTCCGGAGCAGGTGGGGCAGTTGGAGGCGATCTTCACGGGGGTTGCGGGGGCGCTCCAGGGGGACGGGGCTCAGCCCGCGTCGGATGATCTGCCGTGGCGGCGGCGCTCGTCCACCCAGGTCACATAGGCAACCTGGTTCACATAGGTGACGGGATTTCGTCCGGCTGGCGTCAGGTGCTCGTGAGGACGACGAGTTGCTGGGTCGCCCGGGTCATCGCGACGTAGTGGTCGACCGCTCCTTCAATGCCCTCTCCGAACTTCTCCGGGTCGATGAGGACGACCAGGTCGAACTCGAGCCCCTTCGACAGCTCCGGAGTCAGGGAGCGGACGCGGGACGACGGCGTACGGAATGTCGTACGGAATGTGGGGTCGCCGATGACGCAGGCGATTCCGTCGGCGTGTGCGGTGAGCCAGGTGTCGAGGATCGAGTTCAGTTCCGAGGCGGATCCGTGGACGACGGGGACGCCGCCGCTGCGGATGGAGGTCGGCACGTTGGCGTCCGGGAGTACGGCTCGGATGACCGGCTCGGCTTCCGCCATGATTTCTTCCGGCGTCCGGTAGTTGATGCTCAGGGAGGCCAGGTTGATCCGGTCGAACCCGAGCCGCTCGAGCCGTTCCTGCCATGACTCCGTGAAGCCGTGCCTGGCCTGGGCGCGGTCCCCGACGATGGTGAAGCTCCGGGACGGGCAGCGGAGCAGCAGCATCTGCCACTCCGCGTCGGTCAGTTCCTGAGCCTCGTCCACGACGATGTGCGCGAACGGGCCGGCGAGCAGATCCGGGTCGACGGTGGGCGCTTCGGACTCGTCGACCAGGCTGACCTGGGCGTCCTCGCCGCGCAGCATCCTCACCAGGCCTTCGCCGTCGTCACCGTCGGCGCCGGAGTCGGCCACCGCGTCGACCAGGTTGTCGACGACCTGCGCCATGCGCTCGCGCTGGGCGGCGAGGATGGCCTCGTACCGGCTCTTGCGCCGGGCCGTCTCCGGGTCGCCGAGCCGCTGCCGTGCCGCGTCCAGGAGTGGTAGGTCGGAGACCGTCCAGGCCTGGGGGTCCTCGCGCTGGAGCTTCTGTACGTCCTCGCGGCTGAGCCAGGGAGCGCACATCCGCAGGTAGGCGGGCACCGACCACAGGTCTCCGACCAGGTCGGTCGCTTCGAGCAGCGGCCACGCGCGGTTGAAGGCCGTGAGCAGCTCCCTGTTCCGCCGCAGCGACTTGCGGAGCAGGTCGGGCGAGAACCCGTCCGCGTCGTCCTCGCCGTGCTTGTCCACCAGGATCGTGAGCAGCTCCTCCAGCACCTGGGCGCGTGCCTCGTTGTGCGGAGTACCGGGCTCTGCCGCTTCGAACGCCACGGCCCAGTCGTCGGCGCTCAGCCAGACGTCGGACCAGTGGGTCGTGACCGTCATCCCCTGGGCGGGCGGCTCCTCGTAGAACCTGACGGCCTTCTCGATCCCCTCCACCAGATTCGCGGACGACTTCAGCAAGGCCACGTCCGGGTCGGCCTCGACCGCCGCCGTGGCTCCCTCGGTGACGAGGTCCCGCAGGGTGCAGGTCTGTACGCCCTCCTCTCCGAGGCTGGGGAGGACGTCGGCGACGTACGCCAGGTAGGGCCGGTGCGGACCGACGAAGAGCACACCGCCGCGGCGGTGACCGAGGCGTGGGTCGGAGTAGAGGAGGTAGGCGGAGCGGTGCAGGGCGACGACGGTCTTGCCCGTACCCGGACCGCCGTCGACGACGAGAGCGCCGCGGGATCCCGCGCGGATGATGGCGTCCTGGTCGGCCTGGATGGTGCCGAGCACGTCTCGCATCCGCGGCGACCGGTTGCTGCCCAGGCTGGCGATGAAGGCGGACTGGTCGTCGAGCGCGGCGTGCCCGGCGAACCCCTCCGCGGTGAACACCTCGTCCCAGTAGTCGCTGATCCGGCCGCGGGTCCAGCGATACCTGCGGCGGCTTGCCAGACCCATCGGGTTGGCGTGGGTGGCTCCGAAGAACGGCTCGGCCGCCGGGGAGCGCCAGTCGACCAGCAGCCGACGGCCCGTGCTGTCCGTGAGGCCGAGTCGTCCGACGTACACCGGCTCTTGGTTGTCCGCGCCGACCATGTGACCGAGGCACAGGTCCAGACCGAAGCGACGCAGGGTACGCAGGCGATTGGTCAGCCGGTGGATCTCCGTGTCCCGGTCCATGGCGTGCCGGCCCATGCCGCCGGGTGCCCTGCGCTCGGCATCGAGGCGGCCGGACACCTCGGCGATCGTCTGCTCGAGGCACTCCGCGATGGCCGCGAAGTGCTGCTCGTCGCCGGCGATCAGCTTCGGGTCGGCCTTGGGGGAAAGGTGGTCGGGAAGGTCAAACACGCTGGTGGTCAGCGGGTTCACGTCATCGGCTCCGATCTGGGGTCGTTTGCGACCCTGTGGCCGTTGTCGGTTGAGGGGAGCAGGATGTGCGGGTTCTGGCCTTCTGTGGCGTTCTGGGTTCTGGCTCGACGCTCCCGCGTGGTGCACGCGGGCACCGGCGGCCCTTCTCAGCTGATCGCGTCGAGCAGCAGCTTCGCGGCCACCGCCGCCCCGTCGGTACGGATCGTGGCGGCCACGGCGGTTGCTCGTACGCGGGTCTCGGGGGTCAGGGCCGTTGTGAGCGCGGCCGACAGGGACTCGAAGGTCGGGGTCGGACCGTCGTGTGCCGCGCCGATGCCCAGGTCGGCCACCCGGTCGGCCCAGTATGGCTGGTCCGCCAGCTGGGGGACGACCACCTGGGGCGCGCCTGCCCGGCTGGCCGTCGTCGTGGTGCCCGCGCCGCCGTGGTGCACGACGGCGGCCACCCGGCCGAACAGTGCCTGGTGGTTGATGTCACCGACGGCGAAGCAGTCGTCCTGGGCGTCGATCAGGCCGAGGTCGGCCCAGCCGCGGGAGACGAGTACGCGGCGGCCCTGCGCGCGGACCGCCTCGGCGACTACCTGGGCGGCCTCCGTCGAGCCGTGCAGGGGCATGCTGCCGAAGCCGACGTACACCGGTGGTTCACCGGCCTCCAGGAATGCTTCCAGGTCGGCTGGGAGTGGGCGTTCGTCGGGGAGGATCCACGCGCCGGTCTGTACGACGTCGAGGTCCGGCGTCTCCTGCCACGGGTCCAGGACCGGGTCCGTCGCCAGCCACGGCTGGTCGCCGATGACGTACTCGCGGACGTTGTCCACCGGGGGCAGGCCGATCGACGCCCGGTTGGTGTTGAGCGCCTCACCGAACAGCGCGTTGTAGTTCTGGGCGTCCAGGTCCCACAGCACCCGGTTGTCGGTCACGTCCGGCGGCAACGGCCGGCCCGGATACTCCAGCGGCCGGCGCTGCGGCGACGGCAGGGTGAGCTGCTGGAAGGTTACGGGCACATAGCGGATGCCCAGCTTCTCGGCCACCGACCGCGCGCCGGCCGCGGCCGGCGTCATGCCGGTCCCCACCAGCACGTCACATCCCTCGGCCGCCGCGATGACCACGTCGAACTGTCCGGCGATCACCTCGGCCGCGCGCCGGGGCAGGCCCTCCGCGGACAGGGACGGCGCCGCTTTCGTGAGCGCGCGCGCCGACGGCCCGAAGGGCATCAGCTCCACTCCGACACCGGCCAGCAGCTTCGCGAACTCCTCGTCCGCCGGCGCGCACACCCGTACTTCCGCACCGAGTTCCCGCAACCGCACCGCGAGTCCCGCCATCGGTTGAACGTCCCCACGCGACCCATACGTCGACAGCAACACACGCACTTCGCGACTCCCATTTCCGCAGGTCCTGGCCTTGGCCGGGCAATTCTGCGGCACGACGGGGGCCTTGCCGCAAGCCCCCCGGTGCGCTATAAGTTGAGAGTGGCAAGGAGCGGATGAGCTCCTTGCCTTTGCTTTTGCCGTCCGCGCGTCGTCCGTCTGCCGTCCGCTCGTCGTCCGCGCTGGACGGACAAGCCCCTCGTGAAGCGGCGGCTCGCCACAGCCTTCCGCACAGGCGCGTGTTCTGGGCTCAGGAGCAACATTCGGAACTGTTGCTTCAACTTTGAACCATGAGTTAGGGTATCGATCAGAGGATCTGCTTCAAATCTGTAGCAGAGCAGATCTGAAGCTGTTGTTGAAGCTGTTCTGAACAGGCTGCTTCTTGAAGAGGCCGTTCAGAAGCAGCTCGGATCCTGGACTCGGAGAACCCGCATGCCCGAACTCCCCGCCGCCACCCCGCGCGCACGCGTCCGGGTCCCGCTGCGCTTCCACGACGGCTACGGCGTCGACGCCGACGTGGTCACCTTCCACGGATTGACCGACGGCCAGGAACACGTGGCCCTCGTCCTCGGCGACCCTTCGGCGACCCCGCTGGTCCGCCTGCACTCCGAGTGCCTGACGGGCGACGTCTTCGGCTCGGCCCGCTGCGACTGCGGCCCGCAGCTCCGCGAGGCGGTCGAGCAGATCGCCACGCGCGGCGGCGTCCTGCTCTACCTCCGCCAGGAGGGCCGCGGCATCGGCCTCTACAACAAGCTCGACGCGTACGCCCTCCAGGACGAGGGCCTCGACACGTACGCCGCGAACACTGCCCTCGGCCTGCCGGAGGACGCCCGCGACTACACGTCGGCGGCCCAGATGCTCAACGCCCTGGGCATCTCGTCCCTCGACCTGCTGTCCAACAACCCGGACAAGGCGGAACAGCTCCGCGCACTGGGCGTCGACGTTCAACGCCGGGTCCCGACGGGCGTGTTCACGACGGCCCACAACGTCCGCTACCTGCGGGCCAAGGTCCTCCAGACCCGCCACACGCTGCCGCTGCCGGAACTCAGCGCGGGCTGACTCCGCCGACCTGGTCCATGCTCTCCTCGGCCTCCCAGCGCAACAGGTCTCCCGGCTGGCATTCGAGCACCTCGCAGAGTGCGGCGAGCGTGGTGAAACGTACGGCCTTGGCGCGGCCGTTCTTGAGGACCGCCAGGTTGGCGGGCGTGATGCCGACGCGTTCCGCGAGCTCGCCCACGGACATCTTGCGCTTGGCCAGCATCACGTCGATGTCGACGGCGATCGGCATCAGATCACCTCGGCCAGTTCGGCCTGCATCCGCGTCGCCTCGACATCGCGCGCGACGGCCTGGGCGAGCAGCATCCGCAGTACGAGCACGATGAGCGCGACGCCCAGGACCGCCAGTCCGACCCCGCCCAGCAGCAGCACGACGCCCGGGGCCACGGCCTCGCCCGGCGCCAGGACCACCCCGAGCGCGAACACCAGGAGCGCGGCCGCCACGAACGCGCCGGTCACGACATCCACGTACCGGAAGGCGGCATGGGAGAACACCGTCCCGCGCCGCACCATCGCCACCAGCCGCCACACGCAGACGAGGACGACCTGAACGGTCACCACCCCCAGAACCGCGATCACGAGGAACGGGGTACGCAGGTGCGCCACATCGGCGTTGAACCCCTCCATGTCGATGGCCAGCAACGGCACCATCACCGCCAGCACGAACACCGACCCGACGAGCAACACCACGAGCACGACCCGCAGCGCGAGCACGGCCAGCTTTCCCATCGTCTCTCCTCCAATCGAGCAACGATGGGAATCTATCGATATTCGATAGATTCGGCAAGGGTTCATCCGGGCAAGGTCCACATCCGCGGAAAGCGCGAACACGTACGGGGAGAATGTCCTTCAGACGCTCAGACGAGCGAGGAGCGAACACGGCAGGGAGAAGTGCTCACGCTGTGGGACTCAGGTGTGCCCGGCCGGAGCGTCAGACCAGCCAGCGGCCATCGCGCATCAACTCGCGGTCGCGCAGCTCGTTCTCCTCGCGCCAGGCCTGGATGCGGCGCGGGGTGATACGGAACCAGCGGTACGGCGTGGTCAGCGGGCGCGGGTCGAAGCCGGTGCGTGCGGCGAAGCGGTCAGCCTGCTGCTGCGGCAGCTCGTCGATCTCGAGGACCTCGACCTCGCCGTCGATCATGGACACGTCGCGGGTGTGGCCCAGCCCCAGCCGAGCGGTCCGGGTGGCGGCCAGGTTCCTGCCGGTCGGGCTCTTTGCCGGGGTGGCCACCAGCAGCGCCTCGCCGTCCCAGTCGAAGGACAGCGGCACCAGGTACGGTGCACCGTCCGCCGAGGCACTGGCCACCCAGATGTCGGTGTCGTGGGTGAGCCGGTCCTCGGTGTCGCGGCGGCGCTGGGCAGGGGAGCGGGGGTCGGCGTACACCACGGTCATGGTCACTCCTGTGGTCGGGGGTCACGATCGCTGTGGCCACAGCCTCTCCCGGACCGGATGCGGTCCACCTCCGTGCTGACCACGGAAACCGCCACGGATAAACGGATACGGATAATGAGCCGGTGTCCACTCCAGTGATCTCCGCCCGGGAAGCCGAAGTACTCGCGCTGCTCGGGGAGCACCTCAGCAACGCGGAGATCGCCGCGCGGTTGGTCATCTCCGTACGCACGGTCGAATCACACGTCTCCTCGCTGCTGCGCAAGCTGGAGGTGCCGGATCGGCGGGCGCTTTCCCGGCGCGCGGCCGAGTCCGCCCACGCCGAAAGGTCGCGGTCGGCACCCGCTCTTCCGGCGCGGCTGACGCCGTTCGTCGGCCGGGCGCGCGAGCGTGGCGAGTTGGCCGAGGCGGTGAAGACGCACCGACAGGTGACCGCGGTCGGCCCGGGCGGGGTCGGCAAGACCCGGCTCGCGCTGGCGGTGGCGACGGAAGTGGCCGACGACTTCGCCGACGGGGTGTGGTTCGTCGACCTGGTGCCGGTCACCGATCCGGAGCGGGTGGGGGCGGCAGTCGCGGCGGCCGTGGGTGTCGGCGAGCAGCCCGGGCACGGCATCGACGACGCGGTGATGGCCGCGCTGGCGGATCACCGGGCGCTGTTGGTGCTGGACAACTGCGAGCAGGTACGCGACGGGGTGGCGTCGTTTGTGGAGCGGCTCTTGACGGCCTGTCCGCGGTTGCGGGTGCTGGTGACGAGCCGGGCCCGGCTGATGGTGCCGTTCGAGCGGGTCTTCCCGGTCCCGCCGCTGTCGCGGGCCGGCGGCGACAACTCGGAGGCGGTAGCTCTGTTCATGGACCGGGCGGCGGCGGTCGGCCAGCCTCCGGGTCCGGCGGTGAGCGAAGGGGTCGTGGCCGTCTGTGAACGGCTCGGCGGCATGGCGCTGGCGATCGAGCTGGCGGCGGCGCGGTGGTCCACGCTCGGCCTTGACGGCCTCACGGCCGGCCTCTCCGATCAGCTGCGGATCCTCACCGGCGGAGCCCGCGCCGACGACAGGCACCGGTCGGTGCGCGCGGTCCTTGACTGGAGCCATGACCTGCTGGAGCC
Organism: Streptomyces pseudoechinosporeus; assembly: GCF_054783935.1. Lineage (NCBI taxonomy): Bacteria > Bacillati > Actinomycetota > Actinomycetes > Kitasatosporales > Streptomycetaceae > Streptomyces > Streptomyces pseudoechinosporeus. The sequence continues at coordinate 35,583 of NZ_BAAGPS010000054.1, read as the reverse complement.
GCAGGACCAGGCCCTGCTGCGCCGGGTGTCGGTGTTCGCCGTGCCGTTCACCGCCGAGGCGGCCACCGCTGTGGCGGGGTTCGCCCCGCTGGATCCGGCCGCGGTCACGGATGGGCTCGGCAGGCTTGCCGAGCAGAGCCTGCTCGCCGTGACACCGTCCACGGACGGCACCCGTTACCAGCCGCTGGAGACCATCCGCCAGTACGGTACGGAGCGGCTCGCCGACGCCGGTGAGCTGATCGACGTCCGATCCCGCCACGTGGACTGGTGCCTGGCCGGCGCGACCGCCCTCATGGGAGCCGGCGGCGCGGACTGGCGCGCCCGGTTCGACGCTCTGGCGGACGACCTCAGGGCCGCTCTCAGCTGGGCCGCCGAACAGCCGGAGCGACGCGCGGACGCCTGCCAACTCGCTTTGTCCCTGGCCGAGTTGGCGTTCACCCGCAACCTGCTCGGCGAGGCCCAGCAGCGGTACGAGCAGGCGGCCCGGCTCGCCGACGACGACGCCGGTGCCACTGCGCTGCGGCACGCCGCCTCGGTGGCCGGGTGCCGCAGGCTCGGCGACGACATGTTCCGGCTGCATCGTGCCGCCTCGGAAGCCGCCCGCCGGGCCGGGGACAGCGCCGGCGCCGGCCGCGACCTGGCGGACGCCGCCACCGTCGCGTACCGCTTCTCCACCTCGTTCACGCGCATTCCCCCCGTGGACGAGGTGACCGCCATGCTCGCGGAGGCGCGAGAGCTGTCCGGTGACACCCCGGCCGCCGCGGCGGCTGTCGCGCTGGCCGAGGCGGCGGTGGTCGCGGACGCGTACGGCGCGATTCAGGGAGACGCGGAGAACACCGTCGAGGAGACGGTCGAGCGAGCCGAACATGCCGTCGGGCTCGCCCGGCGCACCGGCGACTCGGTGGCGGAGTCGGCCGCCCTCGACGCGCTCTCCGGCGCCCGGAGTTGGGCCGGCGACGCCTTCGCCGTCGCGAGGCTCGCCCGGCGCCGGATCGACATCCTGGCTTCCGTACCGCCTACTCCTGCCAGTACGCACGAGTTGATGGACGCCCTCGCCATGGCCGCCGGAACCGCCCTCGGTGTGGGTGAGCTGCCGGAAGCCCGACGGTGGGGCAAGCAGCTGGCCGACCACCCCCAGCTGGCCGAGGCGGGCCACCACGCCACGTCCTGGATCCTGACCGCGGACGCGTTCGCCGGCCATGCCGACGACGTACTCACCCGCAGCGTGAGGTTCCTCGACGCGTGGGAGCACAGTGGCCGCCAGCGCTCACTCTCCCTCGGCGCCGCAGCCGCGTCGGTGGCCATGATCCACGGGCTGCGCGGCGACCACGACGCGCGGGCGACCTGGCTCGCGGTCGTCGATCAGGCGGACACGGCGGTGGAGCAGCACCGTCATGGCTACGGTGCGGTCTTCGACGCCATGGTCCTGCTCCACCACGGGGAGGTGGACGCCGCGCTGGAGCGGGTCGCGCCGAAGCCGGACGAGGTGTGGAAGTGGGTGTGCTGGATCTGGCATCACTGGTACGTGGCGCTCCGCGCGGAGACGGCGGTGCTCGCCGGGCACCCGGACGCCCGGGCCCGGATCGACGCCGCACGCGCCGCGGTCACCGGCAACCCGGTGGCCACCGCCCAACTGGACCGAGCGGAGGCACTGCTGGACGGCGACCTGCCACGCCAGCTCGCCGCCGCGGCGGCGTTCGACGCGGCGGGCTGCCCCTACCAGTCGGCGCGCACGCTGCTGCTCGCCGGCGGCGAGCATGCCACCGCCGGCGCGGCCGCGCTGGCCGGCCTCGGCCTGACACCCAGGGCCGTCCGATAACCGCCGCTGTGTGCGCCTTCAGCTGACCGCCTGCTTCACCAGTGCGGCGATTCGTGCCTCCGCCTCGTCCGTCACCTCGGTCAGGGCGAAAGCGGTCGCCCACATCGTGCCCTCGTCCAGCTTCGCCGGATCGTTGAACCCGAGGGTCGCGTAACGCGACTTGAACTTCGCCGCGCTCTGGAAGAAGCAGACGACCTTGCCGTCCAGTGCGTAGGCGGGCATCCCGTACCAGAGCTTCGGCGCGAGGACCGGGGCGTTGGCCTTGACGATGGCATGGACGCGCTCGGCCATGATCCGGTCCGAGTCCGGCATCTCCGCGATCTTCGCGAGCACGTCCCGCTCCGCCTCCGCCGCCTTGTCCGCACGCGAGCCGCGACGCGCCGCCTTCTTCTGCTCCTGGGCGTGGTCCTTCATCGCGACCCGCTCCTCGGCCGTGAATCCCTCGTACGAGCTGTTCTTGGCGCTGGGCATGGTCACTCCTGTGGTCGTGGGTCACGAGCGGTTTGGTGTGCCCGGTCGGGCACTGCCGCTGTGGTCACAGCCTGTCCTGACCGGGGTGCGGCGGCATCCGTGCCGACCACGGAAACCACCACGGATACGGAGTCGGTGTCTGCCGCGGTCGGCGCGTTCACGGCCGGAACGGGAGCCGGGGCGGTCGCCGGTCTATGAACGGCCTCCCGGGTCTCGGTCGGCGGTTACGCCGTGCTGCTTTCGCTCGCTTCGACGCCGTCGGCGTCCTCGGTGGCCGGTACGGGCAGGCGCAGGCCGCGGGACTCGGCGACGCGCAGGGCGTCGGTCAGGCACTCGGCGAGCCGGAGGCCGGCGTAGCGGACCTCGGTGTACGGCGACAAGGGGTCGTCCAGCACGTTGCGGGCGAGGCCGAGCACGTCGGCGCCCATGGCGAGCTGTACGGCTTCCAGGTCGTCGGCGAGGCGGGATACGTATCCGCCGCCGCTGTCCGTCATCAGGTAGCAGGGGTTGCCGGTGGGGGACGGCCAGGGCAGCAGGCGGGGGGAGTTGGAGGCCGTCGCGGGGTCGGTCGTGTGCTTCATCAGGCGGCCACCTCCTGCGCACCGACCAGGTGCCGGTCGAGGTCGATCCCGAAGTCGGCGGCGAGGACGAGGGCGAGGCGACGGCGTTCCTGGAGGGCGGCTTCCCGTTCATGGGCGGCCAGGTAGGGGCGTACGAGGGCGGAGTCGGCGCCGTCGAGGAGGGTGGGGAGGCCGTACGGAGAGCGGTGGCGAGGGAGGTTCGGGGGCAGAGGGGACGAGGGGCGGCGTACGACGGTGAGGTGGACACAGAAGTGTGGGTGCCGGTGGGGGCGGCGCCGTTTGCCCGTACCTGGGGCGAAGAGGAGGCGCAGCCATTCGAGGGTGCGGCGGATAAGGTCGTGCATGTCGACGCTCCTAACAAGCGTTGGCCGTGCCCCGGGAGGTCTCTCACACCTCGCCGGGGTCTTTTCGTTTCGAAGCTACACCGGGATGCAGCCCTCTGTATACAAGTACAGAGGGATCCACACGACCGTGCAGGTCACTGCCGCTCTACGTTGGACGTATGAGCGATAAGGCAGAGCCGAACGCCACCCTGGACCCGATGAGCGCGAGACCGCTCTACGTACAGCTGGCTGACGTCGTCGCCGGGAAAATCGCGTCCGGGGAGCTGGCTCCGGACAGGCCTATCCCCTCGGAGAACCACCTCGCCGACGAGTACGGCGTGGCACGACTCACGGCACGGCGGGCCGCACAGGAACTCCGCGAGCGCGGGCTGATCGTCACTGTGCGCGGGAAGGGCTCCTTCGTCGTCGAGCAGCCGCCCAGCGATGGTTCCGATGAGGACGAACCGAACGCCTGAAGGGGCCGCGCGTTGCATCGCGCGGCCCCTTCGGCGTCACCCCGTCCCGTCGGCTACTCGACGGCCGACCGCCGACCGCCCCGCTTCTTCTCGGGGCGCCAGTCGCGGAGGTCGGAGTCGGAGAGGCACGCCAGCTCACAGCCACCGCGCTGAACTTCCACCGCCTCAACGCCTGGTGGACCGAAACCCCGCGAGCCCGCACCAATGTCTCGCCTGACAGCTCTCCGGCCCACCGATTAGGCCGCGTCAGTTCGACGTCGTCGTAGTCGCCACGAGAAAGACCCCAAGCCCGGCCATGGTCGCGCCTCCTGTAGCCGTGACCGCCTCGAGACGACGAGGCGAGCGGGCGAACCACGAACGGGCGCTGCTGGACAGCAGGCTCCAGGCCGAGTGGCAGACCACTGCAATCACGGCGAAGACGAACCCAAAGGTGATCATCTGCAGCGGCACATGCCCACTGCTTCCGTCCACGAACTGAGGCAGTGCCGAACCGAAGAAGATCACATTCTTCGGATTCGTCACCCCAACGACAAACCCGTCCCGCGCGGCGCGCAAGGCCCCGCCGGGAGCTGTGGCTGCTCCGAAGTCTCCTTGGCTGCGCCTCTGGCGGAACGCCTTCACGCCGAGATACACCAGATACGCGGCACCCATCAGCTTGATAACGCTGAACAGCAGCGCCGACTGCTCCAAGAGCGTACCCAGGCCCAGCGCCACCGCGACTGCCTGGATGAAGGTCCCCACATCGTTGCCGACCACCCCGGCCAGCGCTGCCCGTCGGCCCTGCGCCAGCGCCCTGCCGATGACGAACAGCACACTCGGACCCGGAGTCAGCGTGATCAGAAGAGCCGCGACAGAGAAGGCAGCAAGGCGATCTAAGGGGACCATGAGCGGATCTTAACGTCAGCCTCACATGCGACGAGCGAGTTGGCCGCCGTGGCGGTGGTCGCAAGGAGTGCCCGCCCGAGTAGAGATGGCCGTCCGCCTTCGTCTCCCCCAATCCCCGGAGTGCTGGCGGTATCAGGCCCCGGCCCCTGTGTCCCGGCCGGGGCCGCTCCATGTCCTGAACGTCTACGCTTCGATTGAGCTGTGACTGAGCTACCGATCACCAGAGCCCCGAAGCGCACCGAAGCCCCAGATCAGATCCGCTCTGAACTGGGGCTCTCCTGTAGGCCCTGTGGGACTCGAACCCACAACCAATGGATTAAAAGTCCTGGTGGGGGTGTGGTGGGTGGTTCCGGACGGTGTTTCGGGGTCCGGAACCACCTGGTCACTGAAGATGCCGGGTGGTTCGCGGCCTGCTCCGTGACGGCCTGTGTTACACCATCCGCTCACGCAAGAACGTCTGCTGACCAGCGACTCTCCCAGGTTGCCCGTCGGCCGGATCATCCAAGTACAGGGCCCACCGACCGCTCGAACGAGCATCCGCGATTCGGGACAATTGCATCACTGGGCCAGGCTCGAACACATAAAGGGTCTGGGGTGGGTCCTCCCCTTAGGGCCTGCAGAGAATTAACTTGCGGGTTTTGCGGCTTGACTCCGCAGGTCAGCGCGTCACTTGCCCGCAAGTTGTTCTTCTGCGAGCCCTTAGGACTCCTAACAAAAGTGGTGGGCTTGACCTGGTCAGCGGTCGGTGTCGCGCACGAGGCCGCCGGGTGGCGGGACGCGGTCAGCCGCCCAATCGCACGCGATAAACCTGGCGACGTCGGCGATCATCCCCGGGATACTGGTCGCCCATGGATGAGGTCAAAGTCGTCGTCGCCCATTCCGAGCGCGCGACCCTGCGCGTCGGCGACGTGTTCTTGAAGGTGGACGCCGATCAGGCGCGCATCGACGTCGAGGTCGAGGCGATGGCCCTGGCGCCGGTCCCGACCCCGGAGGTCCTGTGGCGCAAGCCGCCCGTGCTCGCGACCGCCGCACTCCCGGGGACGACGCTTGGGCGCCTCGGCGGGCCGTCGACCGGGTCGCCGGCGGCGTGGGCCGCGGCGGGCGCCGCCATCCGAAAGCTGCACGACGCGCCGCTGCCGCCCCGGCCGGGCCGGGCCGGCCGGAGCATCGTCGCGCTGGCGGCGGAACTCGACGACGAGTGCGAGTTGCTCGTGACGAACGGCGTCCTGCCCGCCGACCTGGTCACCCGCAACCGCCAGGTCGCCGAGGCCGCGCTCCGGCCGTGGACTCCGGCGTTCACACACGGCGACCTGCAGATCGCGCACGTCTTTGTCGACGGCGACGAGGTCACCGGCATCATCGACTGGTCCGAGGCGGGCCAGGGTGATGCCCTGTACGACCTCGCCACCTTCACGCTCGGACACGAGGAGCACCTCGACGACGTCATCGCCGGCTATGGCACCGACATCGACCTCGACGTGATCCACGCGTGGTCGTCGTTGCGAAGCCTGCTGGCAGTTCGCTCGCTGATCGAGCAGGGCTTCGACCCCTTCGCGCCGGGCTGTGAGGTCGACGTGCTGAGATCCCGGATGTGAGGCTGCGCGGGCCCGACTGCTACGAGTGCGTTCTGAAGCATCGAGCAGGCCATCTCCTCAAGCGCATCGCCTGCCCTTACCCAGGTTGAACTCGCGGTGTCTGTGGGCCCGTGACGGTTCTTGATCGCTGCAGTACGACTTTCATGCGGTATGCGCATGGGGGCGGGCTGACGCCCAAGGAGCAGCAGAAGCGGGAGCGGGTGCGTCTGGAGGCGGCCGAGCGGTTCGCTCGCGGTGAGAAGGCCGAGGCCGCCGCGAGAGATCTTCGGGTCACGCCGTGGTAGCCGGAGCCCGGCTCCGCACAGCCGTGGACAACCACGGCAACCGGTCTCCTGCTCGAAAGAGCGGCATGCGCCGAGGTCGGCCGGTCGCGGACGGCCGTGGCGTGCGGTGTCCCCCAGGGAGAGGTATCACTGATGCCAGGGAGAACCGCGGAATGGGCGCAGGGCGGTTCCGGCGCCGCCGGAAGGAGCGGCCGGTATGCCTGAGCGAGAGTCCCGGACCGGGAACAGCTGGGGGGACGGCATCACCGCTGCGCCGGGCGGACTGCTCGATCTGCTGCGGGTCGCTGCCCTGGTCCTGGGGAGCGACGGCCGGATCGTGCTGTGGAGCCCCGAGGCCGAGCTGTTGTTCGGTTTCTCCGCCGCCGAAGCACTGGGCCGGAACGCGGGCGGGCTGCTGGTGGCACCGGAGAACCGGTCACGGTCCCGGGAGCTGTTCGAGCGCGTGCGCACGGGTGCGAGCTGGGCGGGAGTCTTTCCGGTACGGCACAAGGACGGCTCGACGAGGCGGGTGGAGTTCCGCACCATGCAACTGCGCGATGCGCGCGGCGACGTTCATGCCCTGGGCCTGGGCACCGACGCCGACACCGTACGGAACGTGGAGAGGGACCTGGCCCTGTCCCACATCCTGGTCAGCCAGTCGCCGGTGGGCATCGCGGTGTTCGACACCGACCTGCGGTGGGTGCGCGTCAATCCGTCACTGGAGCGGATGAACGGCGTGCCCGAGGAAGCCGTGCTGGGCCGCCGGGTCGGCGAGGTGCTGCCGGCGCTGGATGTGGAGGCCATCGAGACGCGGATGCGGCAGGTCCTGCGGACCGGTGAGCCTCTGCTGGATCAGCAGACCATCGGCCGGACGGCCGCGGACAGCGAGGAGCACGCGTACTCGGAGTCGTACCACCGGATCGAGGACTCGAACGGGCGTGCGCTGGGCCTGGCGATGGCGGTGATCGATGTCTCCGAGCGGCAGCGCGCGGCGGCCGAGGTCGCGAAGGCCCGGGAGCGGCTGGCGGTGATCGCCGACGCCGGTGTCCGCATCGGCACCACGCTGGACCTGCGCCAGACCGCCCGTGAGCTGGCGGAGGTGGCCGTGCCGGAGCTCGCCGACCTCGCTGCGGTCGACGTACTCGACTCGGTGGTCGGTCCCGGCGGCACGGCCGCGATACGGAGGGACGGCTCCATCGACTTCCGGGCCCTCGCCGTCGCCGCGGGCTATCCCACCGATGCGATCGAGACCGCGGATCCGATCGGCCAACTGGCGTCGTACGGCTCGTCACGGGTGATCACGCAGAGTGTACGAGAGGCACGGCCGATCCTGCTGCGGCGGGTGAGCGGCGCGACGATGCGGCGTATCGCCCGGGACGACGCCGCCGCCGAGACGCTCCGGCGGGCCGGGGCCCACTCCTGTCTGACCACCCCCCTGATGGCCCGCGGCGAGGTGCTGGGCACCCTCAGCCTCTACCGCACGGTCAACGCCCAACCGTTCGACGACCAGGACCTCACGCTCGCCACCGAGCTGGCCATACGCGCCGCCCTCTGCATGGACAACGCCCGGCTGTACGGGCGCGAGCACAACACCGCGCTCACCCTCCAGCGCAGCCTGCTCCCCCAAGAGCCACCGCGCTACCCCGGCATCGAGGTCGCCTCCCGCTACCTGCCCGCGGTCAGCGAGGTCGGCGGGGACTGGTTCGACGTGCTGCCGCTCAAGCACGGCAAGGTCGGCCTGGTCGTCGGCGACGTGATGGGCAAGGGCGTGCACGCCGCGGCGATCATGGGCCAGCTCCGCACGGCCACCCGCGCCCTCGCCCGGCTCGACCTGCCCCCGGCCGAGCTGCTGTACCACCTCGACGACATCGCCGCCTCGCTCGGCGACTCCGACTCGATGGCCACCTGCCTCTACGTCGTCTGCGACCCATGGCGCGGCCGATGCGAACTCTCCCGCGCAGGCCATCTGCCGCCGGTGCTGGTGGACCCGGCCGGGAAGGCCGAGTTTTTCGACATTCCCAGCGGCGTGCCGCTCGGGGTGGGCGGCGTGCCGTTCCGCGCCGAAGAGCGGGAACTGGCGGAAGGAACGCTGCTCGTGCTGTTCACGGACGGCTTGGTGGAGAGCCGCGGAGAGTCCATCGAGGTCGGCCTGCAGGGCCTGCTACGGCTGTTGGGCGGGACCCGGCTCCCGCTGGAGGAGACCTGCGACATGCTGCTCGGCACCTTGAACCGGGAACCGGACGACGATGTGGCGCTGCTCCTCGCGCGGCGAAGGAGTTGCTCCGGCCCGACGTTCCGCGGCACGCCGAGCTGAACGTCGAGATCAGCCCCGCGACGACCGGAGGGCGGGCGGCACCAGGCCCCGGCCGGTTCCTGTGTCCCGGCCGGGGCCACTCCATGTCTTGATCATCTGCATCTCGTCCGAGCTTGGGCCGAGCTAGCGATCTCCGAGTGGCCCCAGAACGCGAATCAGCCCCTCGCCCAGAGCTTCCGTCGCAGGTGAGGGGCTGATCGTCCGGTAGGCCCTGTGGGACTCGAACCCACAACCAATGGATCAAAAGTCCCGCGGCCTCCTGCCGAGCGGTTCCGGATACTCCCCCGCCGTCCGGTAGTTCCTGGTCAAAGCAGGTGAAGCGCGACGCTCGGTCCGGCTCGTGACCGGCCGGTGCGGCATCGTCCGCTCACGCATCGCTCAGGCAAGCCCATGCGGCTGCCGTGCGATCAGACCGTGTGTTTCCGGCCGGCGCACTGTCCACCCGCGGGCCCTGACGACCTGGACCCAGGGTCTCGAACGGGACCCGGCACCACTGCTCCCTGGCCGGTGGCCGGTCTCCTACTTGTCCCAGATCTTGCGGTACGCCTGGCGGTAGCCCTCGGAGTCCCAGGACAGTGCGCCGCCGCTGTTGGCGGCCGTGGCGATGTGGACGGGGGCGACGTATCCGCTGTCGGGCCTGTCGGCGAAGGCGCGGTTGAACTCGTCGACGATCTGCCAGCCCTGTTCGGAGAGAGGCTCGGGCACGGTGGCGGCCTGGTACTCCTTGCTGTTGATGCGCTGGAAGGCCGACGGGTCGCCGTCGCCGGCGCCGATGTTGAACGGGGCGTCGGCGCCCGGCCGGTCGGCGGCGCGCAGAGCGGGAGCGGCGTGCTCGAAGTACAGGTCGTTGATGGCGACGGAGTAGGTCCACTTGCTGCCGAAGCGGGAGAGCAGGGAGGACACTTCGTCGACGGTGCGGCTGTTGGCTTCCGGGATGGGGATGTTCTCGTAGCTCAGCAGCCTGATGTCGGAACAGGTGCCGAGTTCCTTCTTGATCAGGTCCGACTTGCGCTTGGCGAAGGGTATCGAGGCGTCGGTGAACAGCACGACGCCGGCACGGCCGTTGGATCGGGCGATGATCCAGTCGGCGCTGATCTTCGCGACGTCCTCGACCCTGGTCGTGATGTTGCTGAAGAGCTCCGGGTCCTTGCTGGGGCCAGGGGCGGCGACGGCGTGCCAGCCGATCAGTGGGATGCCTGCGGAATTCGCCTGCCGAACCTGCTGGGCGGTTGTTCTGGGGTCGAAGCCGCCGATGACGATGCCGGCGGGCATGAGGGCGACGGCCTCGCTGAAGGCGGCCTTGATGCCGGCGGGCGTGCCCTGGCCGTTGATGACGCGGACGTTCCAGCCGATGACCTTGGCGGCCTCCTCGACGCCCTGGGCGACGCCGGCGACGCCTGGGTTGGCCAGGGTCTGGGCGACGAAGACGATGGTCTTGTCGGGGACTGCCCGGGGTCCGGTGGTGGGACCGCCCCAGGGAGCGTTGATGTCTTCGGCCTTCTTGACGGCCCGCTTGGCGTTGGTGAGAACGGTGGGGCAGCCGGGCTTGGCGGAATCAGCGGTGGATGCGGCGGTGGATGCGGCGGTGGTCGAACCGCTCTCGCAGCCGACGGCCGCGGTGGCCAAAGCCAGCAGCGCGGCGACCGACACGGTCGCGTTGCGGGTGGGATGCACTGGGGTCTCCTCACAGGGCAAGAGAGGGTACGGGGTCCGTGGGGGGAGGAGATGGTTTTACGGGCGCCAGCGGCTTCGGCGCGTGGCCTCCACCGGAGGAGAGGCCGCAGCGCCGACGCGAGACCGAGCTTGTGGCGGGGATGGCCACGGCAACGACGGTGCCCCAGGCGGTGGCAGGGGGTTTGCCGGATGGGAATGTAGCAGGGCTCCGGTGAAAACCCGGCAGCTCGCGTCCTGGTGACGCCGAGGGTGCCGATCCGCCGCTGAGCGGCGGTGATCAGGACGCCGACGATTCCTGCCCCGTACGCACTGCTGGTGCCGAAGGCCACGCCGAACACGTCGGCATCAACTCCGCCTTCCCGCACCGGAATCGATCGCTTGCGGACACCCCGACGGACGAAGCGCCGTATTTCGACATATGAGCTGTAAAACTTCTTGTTATCAATTTTTTATTATCTATAGCCTTCCAAACCTTCGTACGGACGGTAGTCTCCGCACGGCCGGTTCCGGACACGTGGCGCGATCGCTTCGCTCCTATAAGCGATGAGCGCCTCGAAAGTGTCACTTCCGCTCCCCGGCGGTCGGCGGTCCGGCAACAAACGACACCTCGGTCACCGCTCAGGACCACAACGAAGGAGGCCCGGGTGTCCGCGAACAGAGTGGACCCGCCGCCCGCCCTCGCCCTCGCCCCGTCAGGGCCTGCGGGGGCGACGCGTCGGTTGCGCCGGAGGGCAGGAGCCGTCCTCGACCGATGGCCGTTCCGGCGGAAACTCAACGTCCTGGTGATCGCACCTGTCGTGGCCGTCGGCGTGCTGCTCGGCGTCGGTGTCAGCGCTCAGGTGGAGCAGGCCCGGGAAGCGGACCGGACCGCGGAACTGGTGCGCGACAGCGAGCAGGTCGCGAGCCTGATCAACGGCGTGCAGGCCGAACACCGGCAGGCGCTCGTGCTGTCTGTGCGGTACGAGTCGGACCGCCCCGGGGCCGCCCGCCCGTCGACCGCCGACTACCGCCAGGCGCAGCGGAACACCGACGCACAAGTCGCCGCCGTGCGTTCCGCGTTCGGTTCGAGCCTGCCGGGCAAGGAGAAGCAGGCCCTCGAGTACATCAGCAGCCTTGCCGTCCTGCGCGAGAAGCTCGAACGGGACTACGTACCCGCCGCCAACATCGACCCCGCGTACGCTTCCGCGGTCGACTACCTGATCGACGGCATCGGGCTCGACCGCTTGTCGGACACCTCCTCATCCTCGGTGATCACTCTGCTCGACACGGTGTTGCGCGCCGACGCCGCCCACGCGGCCTTCGAGACCGCCGTGTTCTCCGCGCAGACCCGTGACGCCAACGCCCTCACCGAGTACAGCCGCGCGGTCGGCGCCCACACGCTCTACGAGCACCAGTCGGACCGGTTCGGCCGGATCGCCACGCCGGCCCAGGTCCTGACCCTGAGCGGCATCGAGCGCAGTGCCGGGCAGAGCGGCATCGAGGCCCAGTTCGCGGAGCTCCAGATCGATCCGGGTTCCCTGCAGGCCCAGACGCCACAGCAACTGAGCAAGAAGAGCGCTGCCGGAGCACAGCATGCCGAAACCCGCCTCGGCATCACCCGGTCGCTGATCGACCAGACCGCCGCTCGGGCCGACGCCATGTCCGCGAGCGCCCTGCGGAATGCCTTGATGCTGCTCGGCCTGGCCCTGCTCGGCTTCGCCGTCTGGCTGGCCTTCTCCGTGCTGGTCCGGCGCTCGGTCGTACGCCCCCTGGCGGCGCTGACCGGCGCGGCTCAGCAGGTCGTCGACGTGGCGGGTGAGGAACTCGCCCGGGTCGCGGACGACGAGGCCGCCGACAGCACGCCGCTGCGTCCGCAGGCGATCCCGGTCCCGGTCCGTGACGAGATCGGTGAGCTGGCTGAGGCGTTCAACCAGGTGCAGGTCGCCGCCGCCGCGCTGCTGGAGCGGCAGGTGCTGAGCCGCCGCAACGTCGCCGAGATGTTCGGCAACGTCGGGCGACGTGTCAGCAATCTGTCATCGCGTCAGCTCACGCTGATCGATGCCGTCGAACGCGAGGAAACCGATCCCGACCTCCTCGAGCGGCTCTACCGCATCGACCACATCGCCGTACGCCTCCAGCGCAATGCCGACAGCCTGATGCTGCTCGCCGGCATCCGGGAGACCGGCGTCGAGGCCCGGCCGACCCCCCTGGCCAACGTCATACGGGTGGGGCTCGGCCAGATCGAGGGGTATCAGCGGGTATCCCTGCGGTCCGAGACAGAGGTCACCGTCGCCCCCGACATCATCGGCGACCTGACGCTGATGCTCGCCGAACTGCTGGAGAACGCGGTCGCGTTCTCCCCGTCCCACACACCCGTCGAGGTGGCCGTCCGGCCCGGTACCGACGTCACCTCGGACGGTGGTGCGCTGGTCGAGGTCATCGACCACGGCCTCGGCATGAGCGCGGAACGCCTCGCCGAGGAGAACGCCCGGCTCATCCGCCGGGAACGGCTCGACCTCGTACCGACCAAAGTGCTCGGCCTCTTCGTGGTCGGAAGCCTCGCCCGGCGCTGGGGCATACGGGTGACCCTGAGCCGTACGCCGGGCGGCGGGGTCACCAGCACCGTCTGGATCCCCTCCGCGCTCCTGCTGACCATGAGCCCCGTGGACCCCACTCCGCCCCCGAGCCCGACCGGGACCGTGGCGGTACTCCCGACGAGGTCCGAGCAGGGGTCCGAGCAGGAGGCCATCGCACCCGTGAGCGAGTCAAAGGCCGCGCCGCCCGCGGCGAAGACGCTGATCGACGCAGCGAGACCGCACACGGACACAGCGAGGAACGAGCGAAGTCCGAGAAGCATCGGCGCCGCAACCGAACGGCCGGAGGCGAACGAACTCGAATACCGAGAGCCCCGGCCCGTACGGGCCTCCGCACCCGAACTGCGGCTGGCGACCCCGTCGCCGCAGGGCGGCCTCCCCCAACGCGTCCCGGCCCGCCGCCCCGCGGACCGGACCGCCGCCCCCGGGGAGCCCGCGGCGGAGGCCTCCCGGACCCGGCCCAGACGGGTGCGTGGCGCGACACTCGCCAGGACCACCCAGCCGGCCGACCGAGAGGCCCCGGCTGCCGTACGGCCCCCCGTCGACGCCGAGGCGATCCGCTCGGAACTCGATGAGTTCGAGGCCGCCGTACGCAGGGCGGCGCAGGACAGCCCCCTGGGCAGGACGGAGCCTGCACCATCGCCACACCAGGAATCCAAGAAGGAGTCGGGCAGTGACCACGTCGACAGGTGACAGCAGTTCCGAGCGAGCAACACCCACCGATCTGCGAGCCGCCGCGGCCGATTTCACCTGGCTGCTCGACCGGTTCGCCTCGGAGACGGACGGTGTCCTCGACGCCATCGCGGTGTCGTCCGACGGCCTGCTGATCGCGGTCTCCCGGCTGCGCGACCAGGCCGACTCCGAGCGGCTCGCCGCGATCGTGTCCGGCATGACGAGTCTCGCCGCGGGCGCCTCCGGCAACTACGGCCTGGGCGGCCTCAACAAGGTCATCATCGACCTGGAAGGCGGCCATGTTCTGGTGTCGGCCATCGGCGGCGGCGCCGTCCTCGGCGTGGTGACCTCGAAGGAGGCGAAACTGGGCAACATCGCCTATGAGATGGCCCTCTTCGCCAACCGGGCCGGGGCCGCGCTCACCCCCCAACTGGTACTGGAGCTGAAGAAGAGCGTCGGTGCCGCGCCGGCCGGCTGACCGTCCCGCAGCGAGAGCGCGGGTACAGGCATTCAGAAAGGGACCGTGATGGCCGTCGGTGGAGCAGCACCACACGATGCAGCAGGGGAAGCCGGGGGCTCACCGGAGCCGGCCGGCCGCGCCCGCTCGATCCGGCCTTTCCTGCTGACCGCCGGTCGGGTGTCGGGAGGCGGCACCGCGCCACCGATCCCCGTCGAGACCCAGGTCGTGTCGACCTCGACCGGGCTCTCCGTCCTCCGCACGCTCACCTTCGAGCACCACGACATCATCGCCGCCTGCCGACGGCCGCAGTCGGTGGCGGAACTGGCCGCCCAGCTGCGACTGCACCTCAACGTCGTCCGCGTGCTGGCCGAGGATCTGTGTGCCGCCGGGCATCTGGCGGTCCACAGGCCGAACGCCGGGACGGCCCAGGATCTCTCCGTACTGAGAAGGGTTATCGATGGTCTCCGTGCCGTCCCCGAGTCACGGGGCACACTCCGCGACTCCGGCTGAACAGCCGCCGCTGCCCGTCAAGTTGGTCATCGCCGGCGGCTTCGGGGTCGGCAAGACCACGGCCGTGGGCTCGATCTCCGACATCCGGCCGCTCACCACAGAGGCCGCAATCACCGAGGTCGCGGCCGGCGTGGACGATCTCACGCACACCCCTGGCAAGAGCACCACCACGGTCGCCATGGACTTCGGCTGCCTCACCATCGACCCGACACTGAAGCTGTACCTGTTCGGCACGCCGGGCCAGGACCGGTTCGGTTTCATGTGGGACGACCTGGTGGAGGGCGCCCTCGGCGGCCTGGTGATCGTCGACACCCGCCGCCTGGACGACTGCTACGCAGCGGTGGACTATTTCGAGCACAAGAACCTCCCGTTCGCGGTCGCCGTCAACGCGTTCGACGGGGAGGTCGGGGACGATCTGGACGAGGTGCGGTGGACACTGGACATCTCCGAGCACGTGCCGCTGATCGTCTTCGACGCACGGAGGACCGGCTCGGTCCGGGACGCGCTGCTGGTCGTACTCGACGTCGCACTCTCCCGCGCCGAGGCGGCCGCAGCGACCTGATCCACTTCGCTCACGCAGCGGGGCCGAGAACGCGGAAGCGCGGGTCGGACGGGGTATCCGCCAACCCGCTGAAGGTAGGCCCTGTGGGACTCAAACCCACAACCAATGGATTAAAAGTCCTGCCGGGATCTTGCTGGGTGGTTCCGGACGCTTCTTCGGTGTCCGGAACCACCTGGTCAGGACACATCCGCAATGATCGCCAGTCTGCCCCATGTCGGCTTGTGCCATCCCGTCCGCTCACGCATCGCTCACGCACGCCCCACCGAGATGCTGACAAGGTGACGGAATGACGGACAGACTCCGCTGGGTGTACGAGGCGTATGACTTCGGCTACAGCCTCGTCTTCTGCGAGGACCTCACGCCGGAGGAGGTGCTCGAACGCCTCGGCGCCCGGCGCGAGTCCGTCTTCCCGCTCACCCGATTCGAGGCCCAGGAGATCGAGGTCCGCAACGCGGCGGACGAGCCGTACGATCTCGACCACCTGGACGATCTGGATGTGGAGGCCGTGGAGGAACTGGGCTTCCTGCGCCCTTCGACGAACGCCGTGATCCGGGCCGGGTCAATCGAGGGCTGGTCCTTCGCGATCCAGGGCTCCGTATCGTACGTCTCCGCCGTGAGCTACCTCCCCACGCTCTCCCGGGGCACCCGCGTCATCGCCGCCAGCCGGGACGTGAACGCCGTACAGCGGGTGGAGTACGCGGTGGACGGGCGTGTCCTGTCGTCCTTCGACCCCCTTTTTCCGGCGTACGACGACGGGGCCGAGCCGTTGGCGCTCGGCTGGCCGTCGGGCGAGCGCATGAACCCGACGCAGGTTCTGGAGCAGTTGGAGAGCCGGTTCGGGCTGTGGGTGCCAAAGGACTCGGAGGAACGTCGGCTGCTGGCGGCGGGCCTGTCGACGACAGACCGATGAGTTCTTCCCGCCCCTGCCGGTCTCCCTTGAGATTCGTTAAGTCGAGGGATGCGGTCCTGGGTCCGGTGCTCGAATTGCGTGGTGATGCAGTGAGGTCCTATCGCGCGGCCGGCTGGCAGCCGGTTTCAGTGGACTGGTCGTGCAGGTAGCGGGACTGTTCCAGAGGGGTGAGAGTGGTGTCGATGGCCTCGCAGATGTTGCGGATTGCGCGGGCCGGGTCGGGCAGGTCGACGTTCCACAGCCCGACGGAGCTGCCCGTGCTGATGGCCAGGGTCCGTCCGTCCGGGCTGAACGCCACTGCTGCGAGCGAGCGGGTCGGCAGAGTGCTTCTGGTCTGGCTGGTGGCGAGGTCCCACAGCTGGACTCCTCTTACGGTGCTTGCGGCCAGGGTGCGTCCATCAGGGCTGAAAACCAGCGACGCCACCGCACCGCTGAGGCTGGAGCTGTCCTGGAGCTGACCGGTGCGGGCATCCCACGTCTTCACGAGTCCGTTACTGCTGCCTGCGGTGGCCAGGGTGTGCCCGTCCGGGCTGAAAGTGAGGGACAGCGGGCTCCGGGTGCCCGGCTTGATGATGCGCTGTGTGCGGCCGGTTGCGGCGTCGAGCAGCGTGACCTCGTCGCTGGCCTCGATGTCCACGACGGCAAGTGTGCGGCCGTCCGGGGTGAACGTCACCGCCCTTACGGGTTGGCCGTGGCCGGTGCGGGCGGTGTGTAGCGCGCCGGTTGAAAGGTTCCAGATCCGCACCGATCCGTCCCTGCCGACGATGGCGAGCCGTGTCCCGTCGGGGCTGAAGACCGCCGTGTCGATGGCGCCCAGGGCACGGCTTTGGTGAAGACGGCCCGTGGCAACATCCCGGACCTCGATCACCCTGTTCTTGCCGGCCCTGGCAGCCAGGGTGCGCCCGGTCGGGCTGAACCCCACAGCCCCGAGGCGGGAAACCGGGAAAGGCCGCTGCTTTCCCCGGAGTGCCAGGTCGGTGTCGAGCGCCAGTGTGGCTTCGCCATCGCCGGTCCTGACATCCCAAAGCTGTACCGACCCACGGCCGGGCGGCCCTTGGCGAACCGTGGCCACCGTGCGTCCGTCCGGACTGAATGCCATGTCGGCGATGTACGTGCCGGCATGGCCCGGCAGAGTGGTCTGCGGGTGATCAGTAGACAGGCGGTGGACGCGGACGGCGGGATCCAAGTTGCTGCTGGTCACCAGGGTGCGGCCGTCTGCGCTGAGGGCTACTTTCATGGCCCCCCGTCCGTGGTGACCGGCGGTCACGGTGGCCCGCGCTGTGCCGGAGGCGGTGTCCCACAGTCGCACCGTGTCCCCAGGGCCCGAGATGGCGAGGGTCCGCCCGTCCGGGGCGAAGGCCACCTCGTTGAACTCGCTGGGACTGTCCCTGATGGTGCGCCGGACGATGCCAGTGGCCACCTCCCGCAGTTGCACCAAACCGTCGGTGCGGACAACCGCGTATGTCCGACCGTCGGGGCTGAAAGCCACCGCAGCGCCCTCATTTTGGCTGTCGTGGACGGTCCGGGCGCGGCCGGTGGCCACGTCCCACACCCGCACCCGTCCGTCGAGGCTTACCGCGGCGACGGTACGTCCGTCAGGGCCGAAGGCGACCGCCTGCGGGTCGAACTGGCTGGTGAAACGCGTGCGGCCGGTGGCCACGTCCCACACCCGTACAGCCGCCGGGGAGGAGGCGGCCACGGTACGACCGTCAGGGCTGAAGGCCATCCCGCGTACCGAACCGTCGGGGACCGTGATGGTTCTGAGTTTCCTGCCGGTGACCGGATCCAGTAGCCCTATCATCCCGTCGGCGCCACGGACGGCAGCGACAGCGAGGGTGCGTCCGTCGGGGCTGAACGCCGCGACTTCGCCGCTGTCGTAGCCAGTGAACGTGTGTCGGAGCCGGCCTCCGGGCAGACTCCAGATCCGCACCTTGCCGTCTTGGCTGTTGGCGGCGACGGTATGTCCATCCGGGCTGAGGGCGATGGAATCCACGGGTTTGGTGCCGCTGATCAGGCGCTTGCGCAGCGGTAGCGCCGCGGCGGCATACAGGGCGGCAGTGGCTTCGCGGGTCGGGCTGGTTCGGTAGGCATGGACAGCGAGCAGTGAGGCGAGGTCGGGTTCGGAGTCCAGCAGTGCACTGGACTGGGCGGCCAGTTGCCGGGACTGGGCCAGGTGCTGGGCGGTGACCGCGCTCTGCCACTGCCCCACGGCGAGGCCGGCGGCGACGAGGGCGAGGCACAGGGCGGCGGTGACCGCGGTGAGCACCAGCCGGTACCGGCGACGGCCCTTCTGCTCGTGGTCGCGGCTGGCGTCGAGGAAGGCGTGCTCCAAGTCGGTCAGGTCCTCGCGCGGTGCGCCACCGAAGTGTTCCTGGGCGGCGGCGAGCCGGCTTCCCCGGTACAAAGCGCCCTTTTCGCGGCCCAGTTCCTGCCAGGCGTGGGCCGCTTCGGTCAGGTTCCGGTGCACACGCAGGCGTTCACGGTCTTCCTCGATCCACCCGCGCAGCCGGGGCCAGGCTGTGATCAGGGCCTCGTGGGCCATCTCGACCGTGTCGCCGTCCAGGGTGAGCAGCCGCGCTCCGGCGAGTGCCTCCACCACCTGGGCGGTGTCATCCCGGCCGGTGCCGGGCAGTTCCGCGCGTTCGACGGGACGACGGGTGTCGGGGGTGCCGTCACCGGGAGTGACCAGGCTCAGCAACACCCGGCGGGCGGCAGCCGCCTGGTCTTCGGTGAACCGGCCGTAGACCTTCTCGGCGGTCTTGGCGATCGCGCCGTCCAGGCATCCGGCCGCCTCGTACCCCGCCATGGTCAGTGTCTTGCCGCGGCGGCGGCGCCAGGTCTCCAGCAACGCGTGGGACAGCAGCGGCAGCCCGCCCGGCGCGTCGGCAACCTCCTTGACCAGCCGGGTGGTGAGGGCACGTTCCACGGTCAGTCCGGCGGCCGTGGCCGGCTTGACGACGGCGTCGCGTAATTCCGGCTGGCTCATCGCACCGGCCAGCAGGTTGGCATCGCGCAGTGCGTCGGCCAGGTCGCGGTGCTCGGCGCAGCGGCCGTAGAAGTCGCCGCGCACCGCCAACAGCACCCGCAGGCGGCTCTCGGGCTGCCGGGCTGTCAGCAACAGATCGATGAAGCGGGCACGCTCGGCCGCATCGTGGCAGAGAGTGAAGACCTCCTCGAACTGGTCCACGATCACGAACGTGTCCGCTCCGGCGCTGCCGTCGCGGGGAATTGCGGGTGTGAGGAGGGGTGCGTGGCTGCGGGCGGGGCGTTCGCCCGGTGTCAGGATCCGGATCGCGGCCGGGCGCAGGCCCGGCTCCTGAGCGCGCCGGAGGACGGGTATCAGGCCGGCCCGCAGCAGGGATGACTTGCCGCTGCCGGACGGGCCGAAGACCGCGGCGAACCGCCGATGGCGCAGCAGGTCGACGAGGTCGACGGTGAGCTGTTCCCGGCCGAAGAACAGGCCGCTGTCCCCGGTCTCGAACCGTGCCAGACCCCGGTACGGCGTGAGTGATCCGTCGTCGTCCCGAGAGCCGTCACCGGCGGACTCCTCCACCGCCTCCTTCCACCGGGCCTCCCATTCCGCCAGGTTTCCACCGCACGCGCCCACATAGGCCAGGGCCACCGGCAGCGTCGGCAACTGCTCGCCCGCAGCCGCCTGCGACAGCGTGGTCACCGAGTAGCCCGCCCGCTGGGCCAGCGACCGGTAGGTGATCCCGTCCGCCTCCGCCCTCAGCTTGCGCAACTCGAACGCGAACCGCTGCACCGGACCCGCCGCCGGATCTACCGGCACCTCACGACGCCCCGCCACACCTTCACCCCCTCCAGCCGCCCCTGCACCTCTATGACACCAGAAGGGTTCGCGCACCCCGTCATTGTTCGGCCGCCGGAACGGTACTGCCGAACAATGCTCCAGCCGCTGGACTCGGTGATGTGAGCGGCGCGGGGGACCGCTCTGCGGGGAACGCCCTGCTGGCCGTCGGCGGCCAGCAGGGCGGCCTGCAAGCGCGCCAGCAGGATCGAAGGCTTGGTGATCTCCCCCGCCCATTACGGACCACGCCGGCACCCGCCTCACGACAAGCCCAACCGACACCTCACCAAAGAGGACTCTGTCTACGCATGGACTCCCCACCCCTCGTCCCCGCTTCACCGACGCACTCACTCTCAGTCAGATCACGATTACTGGTAGCCATCGCGACGGCCGGTCCGTCGCGGTTGGGCTGGCTGGACGCGTTGCGCGGCCTCGCCGCCCTCGTCGTGGTGTTCGACCACTCGTCGTACACCTTCATGGCGGACTTCCGGCGGGAGTTGATGCCGCAGTTCAACACCAGCCGCTACGGCATCATGGTGTTCTTCCTGGTGAGCGGCTACATCATCCCAGCGTCGCTGGAGCGCCGGGGCTGCGTCCGGACGTTCTGGATCGGACGGATCTTCCGTGTGTATCCGCTGTGGGCGGCTGTCGTCACCGCGCTCCTTGCCGTCAACCTCTTGGGCATTGCGGAGATGCGTGACTTCGGTCAGCAGAGCGCTGCCACCGTGGCTGTCGCCCACGCCACGATGCTCCAGGAGCTATTGGGGACACCCAATCTCCTGCTCATCCTGTGGACGCTCTCGTACGAGATGGCCTTCTACCTGCTGGTCGTCGCGCTTTTCACGGTCCGGCTTCACCAGCGGTCCGCAGCGGTCGCCGTCATCTTGGCCGTGCTCGCCGCTGTGAGCGTGACGGCTGGCGTAGTGCTGCCAGCCTCTGCCCTGTCCGGCCTGGTCGGCACCGGCCCACTGATCGCGTTTGCCTCGATCGCCATGGGGGTCGCCATCTGCTGTGCGAGCGCCAGGTCACCCGTGCTCCGGGGGTTCGGGGGTGTGTTGGGCGGCGTGCTGGCGCTCGTCCTGGTCCCGTTCAACGGCACGGTCCCGCTGTGGGAGGGCCTGGTGATCCTCGCCGTGATGTTCCTCGGCACCGCCGTCTACCGTGCCGAGAACGGTCAGAGCACCTGGCAGTATGCGGCCGGCACTGCCGTCATGGTGGTCGCCTGTGCTGTGGGGAGTGCGTACCGGTACGGCGACGGTGACCACTTCACACGGCGCGGCTGGATCGTCGCATTCCTGCTGGCTGTGCTCACCTTCGGCGCCGGACTGGCGTCGCGCCGCAGGCGCATACCGCGGATGCTGACCGGATTGGGAACGATCAGCTACTCGGTCTATCTGGTGCATCCGGTGCTGCTGGCGG
Organism: Streptomyces pseudoechinosporeus; assembly: GCF_054783935.1. Taxonomy (NCBI): domain Bacteria; kingdom Bacillati; phylum Actinomycetota; class Actinomycetes; order Kitasatosporales; family Streptomycetaceae; genus Streptomyces; species Streptomyces pseudoechinosporeus. Next base: position 14,268 of record NZ_BAAGPS010000054.1, on the reverse strand, counting down.
TGATCGACCACACGATCGGCCGACGGCGGCAGGACAATCTCGCGCTCGAAGTGGCGTTCTTCACCGTGCTGCTGCCCCTGTGCCTGCTGACCCACCGTTACGTTGAAGCGCCGAGCCAGACCTGGGGCCGCAGGTTGGCACGCCGCGTGCAGCCACCGTGACGAGCGCCCGTGCCGCACCGCCTTTGCGGTGCCTGATGATGGTCAGCGGATGGCGCGGATCATCACGGTAGGGACCGGCGAGGCCGGTAACGGCTGGCTCTGCCCGATGTCCTCGTACCCCCACGACTTGTAGAGCGCGTGGACCTTTCCGTCGCCGGCGGCCGGGTTGACCATGAGCGTGACGTACGGCTCGTCGCGTGTGGTGAGGAGGGCGTCGTGGATGCGTCGGGCAGTGCCGGTCTTCCGCCAGGCCGGGCGGACGCCGATCTCCTTCAGGGCCACGGCCGGGCGCTCGGTGTACTTCTCCACCGGTGCTGGGCTGGTGCGCTGCCAGTAGCGGTCGCCGTGCTCGATGGTGTTGCCGTAGGCGTAGCCGACCGGATGCCCGTCCGCGTACGCGAGGACGGCCGTGAATCCCGGTTCGGTGCCGTGCCGGTCCAGGCGCTCGCCGAAGGCGGTGACCGCGTAGTTCGGCAGGTGGAGGAGCGGGGCGCGCACGTCGGCGTACACGTCGAGGAGATCGCCGCGGACGGTGTCGAGGGTGGTGAACGTGCGCAGTTCGATGGCGGGCGCCGTGGTCATGCGGCCATCCTCCAAGAGGCCGTGTGCTCGGTCCAGGTCCGGACGGTGAGGCTGCCCGGCGCGGTGGCGCGCAGCGCAGCCCCGAACTCCTGCAGCATGCGCGTCACCCGGGCGTGCTGGGTGGCGGCGACGAGCGAGTCGAGGTCGAGCATGTCGCCGCGGGCGATCTCGACGCCCCGCTTTTCGAGCCTGCTCGCGTCGGTGGTCGGCCGGACCAGGGCGCGGACGTTCTTACCGCGCTTGAGCAGTTCGTCGACGACCTTGCCGCCGAGGGAGCCGGTCGCGCCGACGACGAGGACGGGGAGGGTGGTGGTCCTGGGGGTCTCACATTCCATCAGGTCAGGAGTGGGGGGATCAGGTGGCGCAGACGTGGGTGCCGTCGGCCCGGGTCGCTCAAGGGGCGGGCCTGTGATGGGCGGATCTGCGGCGCGGGCCGCCGCCGGTCCGCAGGAGCTTGCGGGGGTCGACGGTGAACGGGACGCGGGTGATGCGGCCGTCCTCGATGTGCCGCCGGCTGGCGACGGGGAAGGGCTCGACATCCCCGTGGGAGGGGTGTTGCCCTTTCCCCGGACGAGTTCCGCCTGCCTGCACCGGGACAGCTCGCGCTTGCCCCTGACGCTGAGGCCCCGCTCAGCCCTTTCTCCCTGACGTACCGGGGTGAGCGGGGATCGCGCCACATCCGCCGGCTCGGCTCACCGGGCTTCTTCCGACAGTCGCGGAGCCTGGCTCCGTTCAGCTCGGGCCTTCATGCAGCTGAGTGCGCTGCAGCACTGTCCACTTCGCAGGAACGCCGGAAGCGATGTGCACTCCAGGCCGGAACCGGGATGCAAGCCGAGGGGAGTTACTCAGACTCTTCCCGCGGCAACGCGCGGCTGTTGATCGCGTCGGCGATGACGTAGGCGATACGGACGAAGGACTCCGCCTGCTGCGCCGAGAGGTCCCGCGCGGAGGCCTCCTCCAGGGCCTGCCACATCGCTGCCAGGGGCTCGCGCATCGCCCGGCCCTTGTCGGTGAGGTGGACCACCATGACGCGCCGGTCATGTGCGGCCGGCTCCCGGACGAGCAGACCGGCGTCCTGCATGCGGCGAAGGGACTTGGAGACCGTGGACTGGTCCAGGCCGACGCTGTCGATCAGCTCAGACTGGGTCTGGCCGTCCCGGTCCAGGAGTTGCATCAGCATCAGCTCCTGTCCGAGATGCAGATCCATCTCGCGGAGCATGGCGGCGGCGTAGGCGCGGTGAGCGCGGGCGAGCTGGAAGATCGCGTAGCCCATCGGTCCTGTGTCGGCCGTCGTGGGGATGCGGTGTTCGGGGGTGGACATGGTTCGGTTCCTCAGACGGTGTGGGTGGGGTAGTCGGTGTAGCCGGCCGCTCCGCCGCCGTAGAAGGTCGCCGGGTCGGGGGTGTTCAGCGGCGCGCCGGCGCGGAGCCGCTCGACCAGGTCGGGGTTGGCGAGCGCGAGGGCGCCGACGGAGACGAGGTCGGCCGTGCCGTTGCCGATGTCCTTGGCGCGGGCGGGCAGGTCGGTGCCGCCCCGGTTGAGGATCAGCGTGGTCGGCCACAGCGCGCGCAGAGTGCCCAGCAGCTCCTCGTCGCCGACGTGTATCACGTGGAGGTAGGCCAGGTCGAGGGGGCGCAGGGCGTCCAGGAGCGCCGGATACAGCTCGGCGGTGTCGGACTCGGCGATGTCGTTGTAGGGGTTGCCGGGGGAGATACGGATACCGGTGCGGGCGGCGCCGATTTCGTCGGCCACCGCGGCGGCGACCTCGACGGCGAAGCGGATGCGGCCCTCTATCGAGCCGCCGTAGCCATCGGTGCGCTGGTTGGTGTTGTCGGACAGGAACTGGTGCAGCAGGTAGCCGTTGGCGCCGTGGATCTCCACGCCGTCGGCGCCCGCCGCGACAGCGGCCGCTGCGGCGCGGCGGAAGTCGTCGACGGTCGCCGCGATCTCCTGCGTCGACAGAGCACGAGGGGGCGGCATCTCCTGGGGCCCGGACGCGGTGAACATCACGCCCGCTGGCCGGATTGCCGAAGGGGCGACCGGCCGGCGCCCGTGGGGGGTGTTGTCGGGGTGGGCGATGCGTCCGGTGTGCATCAGCTGGATGACGATGCGGCCGTCGGCCGCGTGCACGGCGTCGGTGACCTTGCGCCACCCGGCGATCTGGTCGTCATTGTGGATGCCGGGGGTGAGGAGGTAGCCCTGGCCGTCGGCGGAGGGCTGGGTTCCCTCGGTGATGACGAGCGCGTGCGAGGCCCGCTGGGCGTAGTACTCGGCGTTCAGCTCGGTGGGGACGCCTTCGGGTGTGGAGCGGTCACGGGTCATGGGGGCCATGACCAGGCGGTGCGACAGAGATATGCCGCCAAGAGTGGTCGGCGTCCACAGGGCGTTCAGCATGAGGGGTCCTTCGATATGGCGGTGACCGGCCGGTCACCGCAAAGGCAGCGGGTGGTCGTGGGGAGGCGGTGGGCCGGGGGTGCTCAGTCGACGGTCAGGACGAGCTTGCCCCGCACGTGCCCGGCGTCGCTGGCCTGCTGGGCCGTGGCCGCCTGGTCGAGCGGTAGGCGGTGACGGTGGTGACGAGCTTGCCGGCTCTGGGAGCTTGCGACTCAAGCCGCTCACTGTGCGGGGAGTCAGCCGAAGAACTTTTCCAGTTCGGCTGCCAGGGCCTCCGGCTGCTCCTCCGCGACGAAGTGGCCGCTGTCCTCGATGCCGCTGTAGCGGATGTCGTTGGCCTTGCCTTCCATCATGGGTCGCATGAAGTCGCCGCCGATGGCCAAGACGGGCATCTCCAGCGGGGGATACGAGTCGTTGTCGGCCACATCCTGGTGGAAGGTGTGGAATACGCCGAAGCCCGCGGTCAGCGCCTCGGGTGTGTCATAGGCCTGGGCGTAGATGGCCCGGCTCTCCTCGCTGATCCGTTCCGGGTGGAGCGCGAGGTGTTCGGCCGACCAGTCGATCACGTGCCGGAACCGCCCCGCGAGAAGCTTGGCGGGCAGTCCCTCGACCTGGCTCAACGGGTATATCCACAGGTTCGGATCACCGGGCCTGGGGAACGGCTTGGCGAAGTCCTGGAATGCCTGCGAGAAGGGTGCGCCTTCCCACAGGGCGAGCTTCTTGGTGGCCTGCGGATAGTTGGCGGCGAAGCTGTAGGCGACCATCGCACCGATGTCAGCACCGGCAATGTTCACCTGCTCGTGGCCCAGGCCGCGGACCAGTTCGTAGACGTCCTTCGCCATGTTCTTCTTGTCGTAGCCGCCCTCGGGCTTGTCCGACTCTCCCTGACCGCGGTAGTCCACGGCGATGACGCGGAAGTGTTTGGCCAAGGGGGTCATGATCTTGTGGAGGCCGTGCCAGGTGCGCGGAAACCCGTCCATGAGGACCAGCGGCTCGCCTTCGCCGCCGATGACGTAGTGGAGCCGGGTGCCGTTCACGTCGGCATAACGGTCTTCGAATCCTTCAAGCATGTGTGGCTCCTACTCGGGCTGATCATTTCTGTGGTGGGAGCTCCCGCTGTGCGGGGCGGCGCATGCGGGAGGGGGTACCACCGAGATTGCTGATGCATCAACCATTGATGCGGTCAACGCCCCCTTCCGCCTGTGCAAGGCTTGGCGCACTGGAGGCAGGGCGTGGTCAGGTTCGTTTGTCGGTGGTGTGTCCGGTCGAGGGGCTGTGTCATTGACCGGTGCGGGACACCTGAAGTCCGGTGCGGACTGGAGGACTTCGCGGCGATGTGTTCGAGCCGTTCGCACGGGCGGATCGGCGTCGGCGGGGCGGGGGTGCACCTGCGGGGCCCACTGTTGGACGGGCAGTGGAAATAGGTGGAGCACCCGCTCGCGGTGTCGCTGACCGGCGGAAACCGCGGGCGACGTCACGCAGTTGCTGCCGCTGCTGGACAAGGTCCCGGCGGTGGCCGGCGCCGTCGGCCGCCCCAGAATGACCCACCGCCACGTCCAACGCCTGGCTCCGTGAGATGACTTTGCTAGGACCTCTTAAGCCAGCGTTGCAGCGCCTCGGGCACGTTCGTCGGATGCGAGCTGAAGCTCAACCGGATGTCGGGCTGCAGGTCGATGAGCACGTTGACGATCCGTTCGAACAGGACGGTGTACTCCGGGACATTCTTGATGCCGCCGCCGATCATCGCCACCCCGAACGAGTTCCCGTCGAACAGTCGGCGCAGCTCGGCCTCAGCCTCGTCGGGGTCCAGGCTGACATAGCCCTCCTCGCCGTCGATGCCTGTGGCCCGGAGCGCAGCCCAGTTGCGCTTCCTCAGGGCGACCAGTTCCTCGAGCGTCGCAATCCCCGGCGGAAAATCGTCCGGCGAAAGCGCATCAGGGGTGACGCCGAGGGTCAGCACGCGTTGATTGATCGGAGGCTTCACTTGAGAGTTCTTGTGGGACATGGGGTCGCTCCTCCAAGGCAATATGGCCCCCTCTGATGGCACACCCATGGGGTCTCCTCAGTTCTGTGGGGGAAGTTCAAGAGAAAGTGTGGCTGGCCACATGAGTAACGTAGCAGCAATCGCATGGCTAGCCAAGTATTCGCGGACGCGAGGGCGGAGGTGGCCACCTCGGCTCGCTTCGGGGTGCGCCGACCACTTGCGTGGCCGACCACGTAATGCGGCGACCGCCAGGGTGTGCCCGTACCGCAGATCACCCAGAAACCTGTCATCACCCGGGCAAGCGACCCTCGGTCGCCACCGTCTACCGCACCCTCGCCGAGGATGAATCGGAGAGCCGAGCAGCTCGTATCTCGGCAGCACAAACTGAGCTACAGGGCGGCTCCACGCTGGTTCACCTGCCCGGCCGTCGGCGGTCACGGCGAGGTCGCCGAACTGATCACCACGTTCAACACCATGCTCGACCGGCTGGAAGCCGAACGCGCCACCAGCGCCGCCCGCGCCCTGACCGCCCAGGAGTCCGAACGCCACCGCATCGCCCAGGAACTCCACGACGAGATCGGCCAGACCCTCACCGCCGTCCTGCTCGACCTCAAACGCGTCGCCGGCCAAGCACCCGACCCGGTGCGCGAGCAACTGCACCAGGTACAGATCACCGCCGGGTCGGCGTCAGGAGGACCGTCGTCGAGGCCGATGAACCCCAGGTCGGTGATGGCGCCGAGCCCGGCGGCCCGCAGGTGGGAGGTGAGCTTGTCGTGGCGGCAGGCGGTGATCTCGGATGTGCGCCCGGGCCGCACCGCGGAGATCCACACCAGTCGGCCGCGGTCGTCGGTGAGCGCGATCAATCAGCGGTCGAGTCGTCGCGGGGCTCCGGGGGGCCAAGTTTTTTGAGCCATCAGACGGCGGCAAGCCCTCAGCCATACCCGGAATCCCCGGGCCTCACCGCTCCTACGCATGACCGGCTCAGTCCCGCCCCGAAAACGTAGGACGAGTTCAACGGAAAGGTCAGTAGGTGCCTGCCCCGCGCCGGAAGGTCCCAGCGAGGCGTTCGTAGGGCAAAGGCGGACTGGTCAGCGATCCTGTGGCCGCAGAGACGCGAAGACCGTCAAAGGTGATCTCTGCATGCCGCTCCCAGGCCTTTGAACCCACAGCCGTGCACGCGGAAACGACGCGCTGGACCCCGAAGGCCAGCAATATCAGGTCGGTGAGGACCACATCGGTGCGGACGGTGCCCTGGGCCTGAGCGCGTGCCAGGAGGGTTTCCAGGACGTGATCGACGTGGACGCGCATGTCGGTGATGACTGATGTCTCGGGATAGCGACGTTCGAGCAGGTCGTGTAGTGCGGGATCGGCGGCTGTGGACTGGCAGATCTTCTCGATGTAGGTCACCAGTGCGGTCCAGCCGTCTTCGATGAGCAGGCACTCCTCGCCGACCTGGCGAAATGCCGTCGCGGCGTCCTTGAAGACGGCTTCATAGAGGTCGCCTCGGGTGGGGAAGTGCCGGTAGAGCGTTGCGTTACCCACCCCGGCCCGGCGGGCAACCTCGTCGAGCACCGCGTCGAGTCCGTGGACGCGCAACAGGTCCCTTGCTGCCTCGACGATGAGCTGGCGGTTCCGCCTTGCGTCTCGCCGTCCCGGTTCTCTTCCTGCTCCCACGCCTCGACCGTAGCACCGATGCGGGGAAGTATCCCCGGTTGATGGTACGGTCCAAACCGGGGATGTCTCCCCGGTTTGGTGTTCTATGCCGACCTGAAGGCGACCCCATGACGGTGTATCCGAACGAGCACCAGGAGGTATTCGGCGTGAGTGTGTTCCATCAGGTGGACGGGCTGTCCGATCTGCCCGCGAATTTCGGCGGTACCGTATTCCGGCCGCAGGACAGCGGCTTCGCCGAGGCCGCGAAACTCTACAACGGCCGGGCGGCGGACCAGCCGCCGGCTGTGATCGTGCGGTGTCTCGACCCCGACGATGTGGTCGCCGTGGTGCGAAGCGTGGACCACGCCATACCACTTGCCGTTCGCGGCGGCGGGCACAGCATAGACGGGTCGGCAGGAGCGGCTGGAAGCGTCGTCGTCGACCTGTCGCAGATGCGCGCGGTGACCGTCGACCCGGCGGCCCGAGTCGTCCGCGCCCAGGCAGGCGCTCTGCTCGGTGATCTCGACACTGCAGCCCAGCATCACGGGCTGGTCGTTCCTTCCGGTACCAACAGTGTCACCGGAATCGCGGGGCTGACGCTCGGTGGTGGCATCGGCCATCTCATGCGCCGCTTCGGAGCGACCGTGGACAACCTGCTGGCCTGCGAGGTCGTCACCGCCGACGGGCGTGTGGTGCGGGCAGACGAACAGACGAACCCAGATCTTTTCTGGGCCCTGCGAGGCGGCAGCGGCAACTTCGGGATCGTCACCCAATTCGAGTACCGGGCTCATCCCCTCGAGTCCGACGTCCTCAGCGGCCAGATCATCTTCGGCGGCGAGCAAGTCTCCGGGATCCTGGAGAGTCTCGACGACTACATGCGATCGGCCCCCCGTGAGCTGAGCCTGCTCGCCACGGCCCTTGCAGCACCGCCACTGCCGTTCTTTCCCGACGAGGTCCACGGCACGACCGTGCTCGTCATGACCCCCGTCTACAGCGGCGATCTCGAGAACGCAGACGAGATCATCGACTCACTCCTCGCCCTGGGCCATCCCCTGGTCAACGACGTCACCCGGCGGAGCTGGATCGAGACGAACAGCCTGCTGGACGCGATGGCTCCTCCAGGCAGGCGCGTCTCCCAGCGCGGTGGGTACCTCGCCGCCCTCACCAAGGACACCATCGCCACGGTCATGAGTGAGGTGGCGGACACTCCTCGGCACGCCGGCACGATGCACGCTCTGAACGTGTATGCCATGGGCGGAGCCATTTCGGAGGACTTCGCCGAGGACTCCGCTGCCTTCTCCCGCCAGGGCGCGGGTTGGATCTGGGAGAGCCTGGCTCTGTGGGACGCACGCGAAGAAGACGATGGCCATGACGCATGGTCCAACCGGGTCTACGACTACTTCAAGCCCCTCAGTCTCTCCAACGGATACATCAACCTGACTCAGGACCTCGGTCCGTCCTGGCGCGGCCGCGTCTATGGTGACGTCGCCAAACACCAGCGCCTGGCCGAGGCGAAGCGGACGTGGGATCCGACCAACCGTTTCGCGTACAACAAGAACATCGAGCCGGCGTGAGGGCTGAACTTCCTGTGACCAGCACCCCACTAACGCCCGTCATGGGCGGCGAGTTGGTCCGCGTACGGCTGGGCGGCGGCAAGGACCTTCCTCCCGAAGTCGGTCAGGCGCATCCGGTGCCCGCACCGGCCGCAGATCAGCAGTTGTCCTTGGAGATCTTGTTCCAGGTGCTGGATCTGCGGGGTCGGGGCGGAGGGGCTGATGCCGACGTCGCGGCAGAACGCCGCCAGGGTGGGTAGGCGGCGGCGCTCAGGAAGCGGTGCAGCCGGCGCTGCCCGGCGTACGTACGTACGCCGGGCAGCGCCGGCTGCAAGAGCGCGCCAAGGTCTGACTCGTCCAGACCAGCGTGAAAAAGCTCGTCAGCAACAAGTCGAAGAACGCGATCAGAATCACACGACACTGGATGTCAGGTCGCGCAGCAGCTTCCGCGGCGGAGGGTCGAACCGACTGCGTGCCAGTGCTCGCTGTCGCTGTCCGCCCGGGCGCCGGTGAGGCGGTGGGGGCCGACCAGGTTCTCCTGACGGTGCATGATGCCGTCGCGCATCACCCAGGAGACGCGCGTCAGGTCGGTGAAGTCCCGGAAGGGGTTGCCGTCGATCACGGTGAGGTCGGCAAGCTTGCCGGGTTCCGCGGTGCCCAGATCGTCCTCGGCTCCGAACATCCGGGCGGGCGTGACGGTGGCGGTTCGCAGAGCCTGCGCGGGGGACAGACCGCCGTACTGGTGGAGGGCGCGCAGGCCGAGGTGGAGCTGAAGACCGATGGGCCTGTTTGGGGCGTCGGTCCCCATGACGAGGGTGCCGCCCTCGGCGACGATCCGCCGGTAGGTGGCCATCTCGAGCCGCAGTTGACGCAGCTGCTCCTCGGTGGGCCGGACCTTGGCCAGCGCGGTCACGGTGGCCGTGTCCCAGGGGGGCATGAGGGTGGTCACCCGTGGGTCGTCGGCCAGGGCCGGGTCCACGCCCAGCAGGACGAGGGCGTCGAAGGGGGTGATGATGAGCCCGAAGCGGCCATCGCGGTAGATCTCGTGGACGTCCCCGTAGCTGTGCAGGGTCGGGGAGGTGGAGCGGCCGTACTCCTGACGCTCGGTCGCCGTCAGATGGGTCGTCAGGTCCTGGCCGACGTGGATGCCGGGTGTCAGATGGTGGCTTCCGGCGGGGACACCGAGCTCGTGTGCCGTCCGGGCCGCCTCCTTCATGATCGAGGCGGGGGCACGGACGTAGGTCTTGACGAAGTCGTAGTCGAGCGCGACGGCACGTTCGAGGGTGCGCCGGAGGCCGTCGGAGGTGCTGTGGGCACGGCCTATGCTGAATCCGACCCGGCTTCCGTCGATGAGTTCGCCGCTGGTGAGCTGCCGCGGGCCGGTGAGGGCACCGGCGTCGATGGCTTCGCGGAGGCGTGCCCCTTCGTAGGCGAAGCCGCCCAGGGAGACGCTGGTGGTGACGCCGTAGGCGAGGTCCAGGCTGGTCTGTCGACCGCCGTAGATGTTCTGGAACGGGTGGTTGTGGGAGTCCCACAGGCCGGGGATGACGGTGGATCCGGAGGCGTCGATCCGACGCTCTCCCGCTCGCCCGGCACCGGATCGGTGCGCTTCGACGGCTGAGATGCGGTTGCCGGTGATGACGATGTCGACGTCCTCGCGGACGGCGTCCCCGGTGCCGTCCCACAGCCGTCCGGCGTGGACCCGGACCACGTCGGTGCGGGGCGGCAGGCGGCGGGCTGCCGTCAGGGTGTTCGGGAGGGTGCGGCGGCCGGTACCGTCCCGGTTGACCAGCCGCAGCCTGCCGCCGGAGAGGTAGAGCAGGCGGCGGGAGTCGCCGGACCACGACGGGTGGTCGGCCGCCTCGTCGGTGATCTGCTGCGGCCGGCCGGCCGGGGTGCCGTCCGGGCCGACGGGCAGGACCCACAGCGCGGACTCCACGACCAGAGCCAGCCACGCTCCGTCGGGCGACCAGACCGGTCCGCTGTCGCAGCGGTCGGACACCGAGGTGTGGGGCATCGGCAGGAAGGCCCTGGAACCGCCGTCCCGGGTGTCGATCACCCGGATCACGTTGTACCCGTTCTGGAACCGCGGATTGAGCTGGTTGCGGTCACACATGGCGATGTACCGGCCATCCGGGGACCAGCTGGGACGGCCCGGCAGGCCGTCGGGGACGAGGGGCGTGGCGACCTTGGTCTCATCACCGGACGCGACGTCGACGACGAGGAGATTGCCGGTGATGTCGTGGCAGGCGAGCCGGGCGCCGTCGGGAGAGAGGGCCGGGTTGAGCCGGCCACCGGTGGCCAGGACCGTGACCTCACCGGTGTCCGGTGAGATCCGGTGGACGGCGGCCAGACCGTCGCCGTCGGCGTCTCCGTCGTACGAGTAGACGACGCTCCTGCCGTCCCGGGCCCAGGAGGGCATCTGCACGTACCGGGAGGGGTCCGCCTGGAACAGCTTGCGGGGCCGCGCGCCGACGGGCATCAGCCACAGGGCGTTCAGGGCGGCGAAAACGACTGATCCACCGTCGGGTGAGAGTGCCGGGAGGTGGATGCCGCGGGTCGGCCTGGGTGCGGTGGAGTCGAAGTCGCGTGCCTTGCGGCGGTACTCGGGCGGCGTCACGTCCAGCGAGGCGGTGAACGGGATGTCCCCGGCCGGCTCCAGGGAGGGGCTCAGTGCCTTGATCTCGCCGTCGGCGAAGTAGAGCAGGCCGCCGTCCGGCGTCCAACAGGGCGGGAGCGGCGAGACGTCCTCGGTGCCCGAAACCGTCCGGCCGTCCACGACCAGGGCAGACGTCCCCGCGAAGAACGCGGTCCCGCCGTAGGTCCACACGTAGGCCACGCGGCCGTCCTTGGAGACGGCGGGACACTGCGGAGTGCCGGTGTCCACGGCGCGTACCGTGGTCACCTCGCCGCCGGCGGCCGGTACCGAGACGATGGTCCGTCCCCCGGCGCCCACGCGTACGAACAGGATCCGGTCGCCGTCCGGGTGCCAGGCGGGGTCGTAGTCCTCGACGTCCGGCTGACTGGTCAGGCGGGTCAGCTCACCGGTCGCCACGTCGAGGGTCCAGATGTCGTACGAACTGCCCCGCACCGCGTCCCCGTCGCGCTCGGAGGCGAAGGCGATCCGCGTGCCGTCCGGCGACCAGGACACGCCCCGGTCGTCCCAGGGACCGGAGGTGAGCCGGCGCGGGTTCGAACCGTCAGGGGCCATCGTCCACAGGTGGAATCCGCCGCCCTTGTAGGAGCAGAAAGCAACCGCCGAGCCGTCCGGCGACCAGGCGGGACGGGTCGGCTCCAGCCCGGGAGCGGTCAGCGCGGTCGCCGTCCCCCCGCTCCGTGGCAACGCCCACAGCACGCCCTGTACCTCGATGACGAGCCGGTCGCCGTCGGGCGAGACGGTCACGGAGGCATTGGTGCCTGTGGTGAACGTCAGCGTCCGGGTGTCCGGACCGCCTGCCGCGGATACGTCCGGCGCAGGGGTTGAGGGTGAGGCGGCCGCCGCCGGGGACGCCGAGAACGGAACGAGCGCGGTGCCGACACCGCCCAGGGCCGCCGCGCCCAGGAGATCCCGCCGGGTGACGCCTGCGGGGATCCGTCTCGCGGAGGTCACGTCGGATTCGTCGGAGAGGTATGCGGGTGCGTCGGCTCCCGGGGTGGCCAAGTGCTCGTCGGACGGTTCGCCGGGGAAGCCCTGCGTGACTGTGTTCATGAAGAAAGCTCCAGTGGTTGGGGGGGCACCTGGCATCCGTAGTTCTGTGGGGGAAGTTCAAGAGAAAGTGTGGCTGGCCACATGAATAACGTAGCAGCAATCGCATGGCTAGCCAAGTATTTGCGGACGCGAGGGCGGAGGTGGCCACCTCGACTCGCTTCGGGGTGCGCCGACCACTTGCATGGCCGACCACGTAATGCGGCGACCGCCAGGGTCTGCCCGTACCGCAGATCACCCAGAAACCTGTCATCACCTGGGCAAGCGACCCTCGGTCGCCACCGTCTACCGCACCCTCGCCGAGGATGAATCGGAGAGCCGGGCAGTCACCGGAGCTTCAAGATCAACTCATTGCCCCTTTGGCTCGTATCTCTAAAGCGGCCGCAATTTCATCTGATGCAACACTGCGGTCGGGCGGCACACCGGAGGCTGTAGGGCTCATCGACGCAGTTCAGGGCCTCAGCGTATGCGGTTTCTCCCGCAAGGCGGGTTGCTCTCGCAGCCTTCGACGCACCTGCGGACAGGCTTCCTACCTGCGCATTTGCGGTCAGGTTACTTCTGATGAAAGATCCCTTCGTCTGCTGTAAGTGACGGAGGGTGGTCGTGGTGAGCAGGAACAGCCTTGCGCCGGGGGCAGTGGGGCTGCATTTGGTCAGCGATCTGCCGCTGCTGCGACCTGACGAACAGGTCTTCACCGCGATGTTGGACGGCTGGCGCAATCAGCAGCTGGCACGGAACCTGGCGTTCTCCACGATCGAAGGCCGGGAGAAGACTGTGCGGGCGTTCGCCCGGCAAGCGGACACCTTCCCGTGGGCCTGGTCGCCACAGATGCTCGACGAGTGGATGGGCGATCTGCGGGCAGTACGAGGGCTGAAGCGCTCAACACTGCGGAACTACCAGGGTGCGGTGCGCTCGTTCTGCGGGTTCGCCATCGACCCCGCCTACGGCTGGGCGGTGACCTGCGAAGAGCGCTTCGGCACCCACCCGATACAGGTCGTGCACGAGTGGAACGCCGCGGTGCATGTGGAGGACGCCGAAGCCGACGCGGCGAAGCGGCCCTTCACTCAGGACGAGTTGCAGGCGTTCTTCGACTACGCCGACGACCAGGTCACCAAGGTTCGCGGCCGGGGCCGCAAGGGCTGGCTGCCCGCGTTCCGTGACGCGATGCTCTTCAAGACCGCGTACGCCTTCGGCCTGCGCCGCAATGAGACACGGATGCTCGACGCGGTCGACTTCGGCCGCAACCCCGATGGCCCGGAGTTCGGCGACTACGGCGTTTGCTATGTCCGCTACGGCAAGGCGAAGAAGGGCTCGCCGCCCAAGCGCCGCAGCGTGCTGACGGTCTGGGACTGGTCGGCGGAGATCCTTCAGCAGTGGGACGAGGAGGTCCGGCCGCTGTTCTCCACCTCCGGCTCCGGAGCTCTGTGGCCCTCGGAACGCTCGGCCCGCATCGGGTTTTCGCAGATGAACACCCGTTTCGGCGCCTACCGGGACGCCCTCGGACTCGACGCGGGACTGGACTTCCACTCTTTTCGAAGGTCGTACGTGACCCACCTGATCGAGGACGGCTGGGACGCCCGGTTCGTCCAGGAACAGGTCGGCCACGACTACGCGTCCACGACGGCGATCTACACCTGCGTATCCTCCGACTTCCGCACCCGCACCTTGCGCAGAGCGCTGGATGCGACGATGGAGGCCGCCCTGCGGCCGGCAAGGAGAGCCTGATGAAACGCCAGGTCAGTTACCAGTGGCGGCTGCGCGAGGTGATGGCGACGCGCGGGATCTTCGTCGCCTCCGACCTGTCCCCGCTGCTGGCCGACCGCGGCATCGAGCTGTCCTCGGTCCAGGTCTGGCGGCTGGTCACCCAGACCCCCGAGCGGCTGTCCCTGCCCGTCCTCGCCGCTCTCTGCGACATCCTTGATGTCACCCCCGCCGAGTTGATCGCCACCAAGGCGGAGAACGCGGCCCCGCGCCGCACCGCCGCCTCCGGCGGCGCCGACGTGGTCGACCTCGCGGCCACCGTCCGTCCCAAGCGGGCACGGGTCCGCCCGGAGAAATGAGCCGCACCAGAGTCCGGCCCGAGGACCTGTTCTGCGCACGCTGCCATCGCACCGTCCGCCTTGGAGCCGCCCACTGGCCCGAGGGCTACCTGTGCTCCGCTTGCTACGACCATGCACTAGTAGGACTCCGTTAGGTCTGTCTTGATCTTGGTGTGGTCCTGCTGGGCAGGGGTTG
>NZ_BAAGPS010000053.1:12036-37931 GCF_054783935.1 Streptomyces pseudoechinosporeus | reverse complement strand
ACCCGACGCTCGGCGAGGCGGTCAAGGAGGCGGTCCACGGCCTCGCCGGCCACATGATCAACTTTTGAGGGCGGACGTCAGGGGAGCTGACCCGAGCCGAGCGAACGCTTCCGCACCTGCTCCAAGTGGGCCGTGAAGACCTCACGAGCGTCGGGTGTCAGCGTGCGCAGGGCGACGGCCGCCGTGATGATCACGTCGCACAGCTCCGACTGGACGTCGTCCCAGGTGTGGCTCGTGCCCTTGCGCGGGTTCTGCCCGGTGGCCCCGATGACCGCCTCGGCGACCTCGCCGACCTCCTCGGAGAGCTTCAACATCCGCAGGAGCAGGGCCTCTTGAGGAGGACGCGAGGGCTGCGCCCGTACAAGCCACTCCTGGAGGCGGCCCACCGTGTCCCACATGTCGTCGTACGTCGAAGGAGCCGCCGCTGCGTCCTGATCGCTCATGCCGGCCACCTTGCCATGCAAGGACAACAATTCCCGCGTCCACCCTTGCCTTCGCGTGCGCTCCAACTCCTAACGTTCGCAGGCATGGAGAGCATCGAGCACAGGATCGCACACAGGACACTGGGCCGCAGCGACATCGAGATCAGTGCTCTCGGCTTCGGGTGCTGGGCCATCGGCGGGGAGTGGCAGACCCCCGACGGGCAGCCCCTGGGCTGGGGCAAGGTCGACGACGAGGAGTCCGTACGGGCGATCCACCGCGCGCTCGACCTCGGCGTGACCTTCTTCGACACGGCGGACGCCTATGGCACCGGACACAGCGAGCGTCTGCTCGGCCGGGCCCTCGGCAAGCGCCGTACGGACGTCGTCGTCGCCACGAAGTGGGGCAACGTCTTCGACGAGGCGACCCGCACGGCGATCGGCCAGGACGACACACCCGCGTACGCCCGCAGGGCCCTGACCGCGTCCCTGAAGCGCCTCGGCACCGACTACATCGACCTCTATCAACTGCACATCTCCGACGCTGACTTGGGTCGAGCAGCCCAACTCCGCGACGCCTGCGAGGAGTTCGTACGCGAGGGACTCATCCGCGCGTACGCCTGGAGCACCGACGATCCGGAACGGGCCGCCGTTTTCGCGCAGGGGCGACACTGCGCGGCCGTGCAGCACCGCCTCAACGTGCTCCAGGACGCACCCGAAATGCTCGCGCTCTGCGAGGAGTCGGGGCTCGCGAGCATCAACCGCAGCCCGCTCGCCATGGGCTTGCTGACAGGTGGGCGGGCCGCCGGACAGCCCCTCGAAGCTGGCGACATCCGCAGTGCGCCGCCCGCCTGGCTGCCCGGCTTCTCGCGGGGCGAGGGCGCCGACCCGCAGTGGCTGCGCCGCGTCGACGCCCTGCGCTCCGTCCTCACCAGCGAGGGCCGTACGCCCGCCCAGGGTGCCCTCGCCTGGCTGTGGGCCCGTAGCCCGCGCACGATCCCCATCCCGGGCTTCCGCTCGGTCGCACAGGCCGAGGAGAACGCAGGGGCACTCTCCCAAGACCCGCTCACCGCAGAGCAGTTGACCGAGATCGAGGAAATCCTGACTCGCTGACCCATTTGCGTCACGGGAGCATCGGCGTGCATTGCGGGGCAGCCGTTCCGTAACCCGGGTCTTCCCGCGGTCCCGCGCGGGAGCCCACCCCATCCGTACGGCCCGGAACGGCTGCCCACCCCCTCCCCCCTGGAATGTGGATCAGGAAGCCTTGTGGTCCAAATGTGAAGCTCTGGTGGAGGGGTGTCGAGCATAAGCCCACCACCGGCAGAAATGCACCGGGTGTTTCCATTCCGATTGTGCAGATTCCGGTTATGGCGCGCTCATCCGCGACCGATGAACGGCATCGTCGTCGCGAGCACCGTCGCGAACTGCACGTTCGCCTCCAGCGGCAGCTCCGCCATGTGCCGCACTGTCCGGGCCACGTCCGCGACGTCCATCACGGGTTCCGGAACCACCTCGCCGTTCGCCTGCAGGGCTCCCGTCCGCATGCGCTCGGTCATGTCGGTCGCCGCGTTGCCGATGTCGATCTGACCGCAGGCGATCCGGTACGGACGGCCGTCCAGGGACAGTGACTTGGTCAGACCCGTCAGCGCGTGCTTGGTCGCCGTGTACGCCACCGAGTGCGGGCGGGGCGTATGCGCCGAGATCGAACCGTTGTTGATGATCCGGCCGCCCTGCGGGTCCTGCTCCTTCATCTGCCGGTACGCCGCCTGTGCGCACAGGAACGCGCCGTCGAGGTTGGTGGCGACGACGTGGCGCCAGGCGTCGTAGGGCAGTTCCTCGAACGGGACGCCGCCAGGACCGAACGTACCGGCGTTGTTGAAGAGCAGATCGAGCCGCCCGAACCGCTCCCGTACGGCGGCGAAGAGTCCGGCCACGTCATCGGGCTGTGAGACGTCGGCGCGTACGCAGAGGGAGGCGCCCTTCTCGGCCCGGGCCTCCGCCAGGGCTGTCGTCTCCTCCAGGGTCTGTGCGCGGCGGCCTGCCAGCGCCACGGACCAGCCGGTGCGCAGGAGTTCCACGGTCACGGCGCGGCCGATACCGGAGCCCGCCCCGGTGACCAGCGCGATCTTCGTTTCCTTGTCGTTCATGGGCTCGCAGCGTACGTGAGGGCCCGCCATGCGGAACTCATCCGTCCGACATCCCACTGTTGTGTACGCGACAGGCTGCCGTCGACCCCGGCCACTCCAATGCGTCGTACAACAACCGTCAGGGGAGGGCCAGATGACACCCGCAGCCCGTCAACTACCGCCGCAGGAAAGCGTTTCGCGGCACGCCCCCGAGCTTCGCGCCGCCGCCCGTCACCTCGGCCGGCGCCGCTTTCTCACCGTCACCGGCGCCGCCGCCGCGCTCGCCTTCGCCACCAACCTGCCGACCGCGGGCGTGGCCGGCGCCGCCGAACTCGACGCGGCGAAGATCACCGACGACCCCTTCACCCTCGGCGTCGGCTCCGGCGACCCGCAGCCCGGCTCCGTACTGCTGTGGACACGCCTCGCGCCGGCCCCGTTCGAGGCCGACTCCGGACTGCCCCGGCAACGCGTCCCCGTGCAGTGGGAGTTGGCCCACGACGCGAAGTTCAGCCGGATCGCCAGACGCGGTACGACCGCCGCCCACCCCGAGTTCCACCACGCCGTGCATGTCGAGGTGGCCGGCCTCGACCCCGACCGCACCTTCTACTACCGCTTCCGTACGGGCCGTTGGGTCAGTGAGACCGGCCGGACGCGCACCGCGCCCGCGACCGGCGCACGCGTCGCCGGCCTGACGCTGGCCGCCGTCTCCTGCCAGGCGTACCACGACGGCTACTGGACCGCGTACCAGCACCTGGCCGAGGACGACGTCGACATCGTTTTCCACCTCGGCGACTACCTCTACGAGTACGCCGTCAACTCCGTCGGCGGCGCCCGCAATTACACGGACCGCACGCTGCCCGCCGTCTTCAACCGCGAGACGGTCACGCTGGAGGACTACCGGCTGCGGTACGCCCTCTACAAGTCCGACCCGGATCTGCGGGCCGCACACGCCGCGCACCCCTTCGTGGTCACCTGGGACGACCACGAGACCGAGAACAACTACGCGGACGACATCCCCGAGAACGACGTACCGCCGGAGGAGTTCCTGCTGCGCCGCGCCGCCGCCTACCGCGCGTACTGGGAGAACCAGCCGCTGCGCCGTCCGCAGCAGCCGCAGGGTCCCGACATGCGGCTCTACCGGCGGCTGCGCTGGGGCCGGCTCGCGCAGTTCGACATCCTCGACACCCGGCAGTACCGCACCAACCAGGCCAACGGCGACGGCTGGAAGACGCCGACGCCCGAGTCCGAGGCCGAGTCGCAGACCCTGCCCGGCCTTGAGCAGGAGCGCTGGCTGACCGACGGCTGGCAGCAGTCGAACGCGCTGTGGAACGTCCTCCCGCAGCAGGTCGTCTTCGCCCGCCGCAACCACGCCACCCCCGGCAACACCACCCGCAGCATGGACTCCTGGGACGGCTACCCGGCCTCCCGCGAACGGCTCCTCAAGGGTGCCGAGGCGGCCGGCGTGGAGAACCTGATGGTGCTCACCGGCGACGTCCATGTGTCGTACGGCTTCGACATCAAGCGCGACTTCGACAACCAGAACTCCCGCACGATGGGTACGGAGATCGTCACCACGTCGATCAGCAGCGGGCAGAACGGGGCCGCGCAGCCGCCCAACTGGGCGGGGTACCTGGCCGCCAACCCGCACATGAAGCACTACAACGGCCAGCGCGGCTATGCGACCGTCGCCCTCGGCCAGGACGCGGCGCAGGTGGACTTCAAGACGGTGAACGCGGTGACGACGCCGGGGGCACCGATCACCACGGCCGCGTCCTTCGTGACCGAGGTGGGGGACCAGGGGCTCAAGCAGGGGTGAGGTCCTGCTGACCGAGCTCGCCGAGCTCTCCGGGATAGCGGACGCCGATGCGGTCCCGTACCGCGTCGAGCGTCCGCATCACGGCGAGGGTGCCGTCCAGCGGGACCAGGGGAGACTCGGTCTCGCCGGCGCGGAGGCAGCGCATGACCTCGACGGCCTCGTGTTTGAGGCTGGCCCGTGTCGCGTCGGCCGCGGTGAACTCCTCCGGGTCGCGGCCGTCGCGGTGCAGTACGAAGCGGTCGGCGTGGAAGAAGCCGTACGGGATGTCGATACGGCCCTGCGATCCGGTGACCGAGGCGGAGGTGGACGTGCCGCCGACGAGAGAGCAGTGCAACGAAGCGAGAGCACCGCTCTCCCAGGAGAGCAGCATTCCCGTCTGGAGATCGACGCTCTCGTCGGAGAGCGCCGCTCTCGCCGTCACTTCCGAGGGCTCCCCGAGGAGCAGGTGCGCGAACGACACCGGATACACGCCCAGATCGAGCAGCGCGCCACCACCCTGCGCCGGGTCACGCAGCCGGTGAGTGGGCGGGAAGGGGCCGGAAAGCCCGAAGTCGGCCTGCACCGTGCGGACTTCACCGATGGCGCCGTCGTCGACGAGTTCCTTGAGGCGCCGGATCAGCGGATTGCAGTACATCCACATGGCCTCCATCAGGAAGCTGCCGCGCTCCTTCGCGAGGGCGACCAGCTCCTCGGCCTCACGCGAGTTGAGCGTGAACGCCTTCTCGCACAGCACGTTGCGCCCCGCCTCCAGGCACAGCCCGGCCGCGGCCCGGTGCGCCGAGTGCGGCGTGGCGACGTACACCACATCCACGTCCTCGTCCGCCGCGAGGGCGCCCCAGTCGCCGTACGCCCTGGGTATCCCGAACCGGTCCGCGAACGCCTTCGCCGACTCCTCCGTCCGCGATGCCACCGCCACGACCTCCGCGTCCGGCAGATCCACCAGATCCGCCGTGAACGCCGCCGCGATCCCTCCGGTCGCCAGCACACCCCAGCGCACGCGTTCTGCAGCCACTTCCGCCATCCCCGAACCCTCGCTCCATGGATCTGTGATTCGCCAGCTTGTCCGAGCTGAGAGCATAGGTGGAAGGTTCAACCAGCAGGGAGGGGAACATGCCCGAGCAGGGCGGCGCAAGACGGGACGAGGACGGGCAGAGCAGCCAAGGGGGCGGGAAGGGTCACATACCGGGCGCGGCGATCGCTTCGGCTACGGGAGCGAGCGCCGCGGACGCGTCCCCTGTGGCCCCATCGAGTCCGGGCGTGCGGTCGCCGGGCGCCCGCCGCTCCGTAGGCCTGCTCGTCACGCTCATCCTCGGTGGCCTCACCGCCGTACCGCCGCTGTCCATGGACATGTACCTCCCGGCGCTCCCGGAGGTCACCGACTCGCTGCACGCGCCCGCGGCCACCGTGCAGTTGACGCTGACCGCGTGCCTCGCGGGGATGGCGCTCGGGCAGCTGGTTGTCGGGCCGATGAGCGACAAGTGGGGGCGCAGGCGGCCGTTGATGGTGGGGCTGCTGATCTACATCGTCGCCACCGCCGTCTGCGCGTTCGCGCCCACCATCGAACTCCTCGTCGCCTTCCGGCTGCTCCAGGGGCTCGCGGGCGCGGCCGGGATCGTGATCGCGCGGGCCGTCGTGCGCGATCTGTACGACGGCGTGGACATGGCGCGGTTCTTCTCCACGCTCATGCTGATCTCCGGAGTCGCCCCGATCATCGCGCCGCTCATCGGCGGGCAGGTGCTGCGGATCACCGACTGGCGCGGCGTCTTCTACATCCTGACCGCCGTCGGCGTCGTGCTGACCGTCGTCGTCTGGCGGCTGCTGCCCGAGACGCTCGCGCCCGAGCAACGCCACAGCGGCGGCGTCGCGGAGGCCCTGCGCACCATGCGCGGACTGCTCGCGGACCGTGTCTTCACCGGCTACATGCTCACCGGCGGCTTCGCCTTCGCCGCGCTCTTCGCGTACGTCTCGGCCTCGCCGTTCGTGATCCAGGAGATCTACGGCGCCTCTCCGCAGACGTTCAGTATCCTCTTCGGCGTCAACTCGGTCGGCCTTGTGCTGGTCGGCCAGATCAACGGCAAGGTCCTCGTCGGCCGGGTCAGCATGGACAAGGTGCTCGCGGTCGGCCTCGCGATCATCACCGCCGCGTCGGCCGCGCTGTTGCTGATGGCGGCGGGAGTCTTCGGCGAGGTGGGCCTCGTACCGATCTCCGTCGGCCTGTTCGTGCTGATGTCCGCGATGAGCCTGAGCCTGCCCAACACCAACGCCCTCGCCCTCATGCGCACCCCGCACGCCGCGGGCTCCGCATCCGCCCTGCTCGGTACCTCCTCCTTCCTCGTCGGCGCGATCGCCACACCCCTCGTGGGCATCGCCGGGGAACACACGGCCGTCCCGATGGCCGTCGTCCAACTGGCCTGCGCACTGGTGGCCGTGGGCTGCTTCATGGGACTGTGCCGTCCCTGGCAGCGACGCGCGGACGCGAAGGGTGGGGGTTCCCCCTTTTCGAGCGCAGCCGAGAAAAAGGGAGCAGACAGCTGAGCGCACCGAGACTGCGCCCCGGCACACCGGAACGTGCCGGGCTCGATCCCGATGAACTGGCTCAACTCGTACGGGAGGTCCGCGCACTCACCAGCGGGGACCCGCCCTGGGCCGCCGGCGCCGTGGTGATCGCCGGACGCGGCCCCGTGATCGCCGTCGAGGAGGCGGCGGGCTGGGCGGTGCGGTACGCCGCCTACGACGAGGGCACCGGCCGCGGCCTCGAACTGCCGCGCAGCGCATGGGTGCCGGCGAGTGTGCACACGCCCTTCGACCTCGCGTCTCTCACCAAGCTCTTCACGAGCGTCGCCGCCGTCCAGCAGCTGGAACGCGGCACGCTCGGCATCGACGCGCGCGTGGCGGCGTACCTCCCGGACTTCGCGGCCGCGGCCGAACACGGCGTCACCGTACGGCAGTTACTCACCCACACCTCCGGGCTGCGCCCCGAACTCCCGCTGTACGACTGCCGCAGCGACGCGGCACGGCTCGAGCTGCTGCGGGCGGAGGAGCCGGTGTCGGAGCCGGGCGGCACGTACGCATACTCCGACCTCAACATGCTCCTCCTCCAGCACGTCCTGGAGCGGATCACCGGGCGCCCGCTCGACGTCCTCGTACGGGAGGGGATCACCCGGCCGCTCGGGATGACGGCGACAGGTTTCGGGCCGTGCCCGGGTGCGGCGGCCACCGAGGACCAGCGAAGACCCTGGGCCAAGGCGGACCGCGGCATGCTGCGTGGCGTGGTCCACGACGAGAACGCCTGGTCCCTCGGCGGCGTCGCCGGCCACGCCGGCCTCTTCTCGACGGCCCGCGACCTGGCGGTCTTCTGCCGCACGCTGCTCGCGGGCGGCTCGTACGGTACGGCCCGCATCCTCGGCCACGACTATGTCGAGCTGCTGTTCACCCCGCCGGGCCTGGGCTTCGCGCTCGACCAGCCTTGGTTCATGGGGGAGTTGGCGGGGCGGGGGGCGGCGGGGCACACGGGCTTCACGGGTACGTCGCTGGTGCTGGACCCGGCAACGGACACGTTCCTGGTACTGCTGACGAACGCGGTGCATCCGCGACGACGCCCCGTCCCGGACAACGGCCCGCGAGCCGCGGCGGGGACGCGGCTCGCGGGGGCGGTGCGGGGGATGTGAGGGGTGGGGGGCATGGCTGTTGCGCGAAATTGTGACACTTGCACGTGCAAGTGTCACAATTTCGCGCAACAGCCCCGTGGGTGAGCGGTGATCTGGGTGAGAGTGGCGCTCGCGGGGTGAGCGGTGCTCTCGTGCGTAAGCGGTGCTCTTGACGGCGAGCGGCGCTCTCGTGTGCGAGCCACGCTCTGATCAGTGAGCGGCGCTCTCAGGACTGGTACGGCTGCTGCTGTTGCGGCTGCCCCTGTCCGTACGCCTGGCCGCCGGGCCCGTGCGTGCCCTGTGCCTGTAGTTGCTCCGCCTGCTCCTTGGTGATCTTCGTCTCCGCGCCGCAGAAGGTGCACTGCGTCATGTACTTCGTCGAGAACGGGAACAGCGGCACGAAGAACAGGGTGAACTTCGTGACGCGTTTCTTGAGCGTGTGCGCGGCTGGGTTGCCGCATTGGCCGCACATCAGCGTCAGTATCGCGAGTTGGTAGAGGTATCCCTTGGTGCCAAAGATGATCATACGTCGGTCCTTCCCGGACTGCTCTCGGTCGTCGTCGTGGTGCCTGGCCTCAACCCTAGAATCACCTTGTGAACGTCCCACTGTCCCCTGATGACTCCCTGCGTGCCGCCCTGGCCGGGCTGGTCGACGGGCTGCCACCGAAGACGGCCGCGCAGGCGGTCGAGCGACTGATCATGAACTATCGGGGACGGACGCCGACGGATGCGCCGGTGTTGCGGGATCGTTCGGATGTGGTCGCGTATGCGGCGTACCGGATGCCGGCGACGTTCGAGGCGGTGTGCGCGGCGCTGGAGGCCTTCGCGGAGGCGGTGCCCGGGTGGGTACCCGCAGGTCATGTGGACGTCGGGGGCGGGACAGGGGCGGCGACCTGGGCCGTCAGCGCCACCTGGGCGGGGGAGCGGGCGGTCACCGTGCTCGACTGGGCCGAGCCCGCGCTGGCGCTCGGGCGCGAAATCGCCGCCGCCAACCCTGAGTTGAAGGCCGCCGAGTGGCAGCGCTCTCGTATTGGAGCGGCGCTCACGATCGAGAGCACTGATCTCGTGACCGTCTCGTACGTCCTCGGCGAGCTGACCGAGGCCGACCGTGCCGCCGTCGTCGACACCGCCGCGGCCTCCGGCCAGGCCGTCGTGATCGTCGAGCCCGGCACCCCCGACGGATACACCCGCATCATCGAGGCCCGCGACCGCCTCATCGACGCCGGCTTCCACATCGCGGCCCCCTGCCCCCACAGCGCGACCTGCCCCATCGTCCCAGGCCAGGACTGGTGCCACTTCTCCGCCCGGGTCAGCCGTTCCTCCCTGCACCGTCAGGTCAAGGGCGGCTCCCTGCCATACGAGGACGAGAAGTTCAGCTACGTCGCCGCCACGCGCTTCCCGGTGACGCCGGCCCCCTCCCGCGTGGTCCGGCGGCCGCAGATCCGTAAGGGGCAGGTCCTCCTCGACCTGTGCGAGACCGAGGAGTACCTGCATCGTGAAACGGTGACCAAGCGTCATGGTCCGCTCTACCGGGCGGCCCGCAACGCGGACTGGGGCGATGCGTGGCCCCCTGCGGGCGCGTAGCTCCTGCCTCCCGCCGCCATACGTTCATGAAGTCAGGTCAGTTCGCCTCCTCCTCGGAGGTGTCCCGTGCCGCGCGTTCTTCCTGGAGCTTGCGCAGCAGCTCCCGTTTCTGGGCCTGCGGGTCGACTCGTCCGCCGGTTCGGGCGCCACGGTCGTCGCCGCGTAGGGCCTTGCGGCTGAGCTTGCTGCGGGTGCCGCCTACTCCGAGCATGTTTCCGGATCCGGATCGGGTCATGCCTGGTCTCCTCTCAAGAGGTGCAACGGAACGTTTCGTCTCGTTGTCACGCTCATCACTGTCTGGCGAGACGGGGCGTCTTGTCAACCTGATAAATTCGACGCATGGCCAAGAAGCCCGCCCCCGACAAGCCCGCTCCCGACTCCACCCGCCGCAGCGAGAAGTCCCGCCGCGCGATCTACGACGCCGCCCTCTCCCTCGTCGGCGAGGTCGGCTACCCCAAGACCACCATCGAAGGCATCGCCGCCCGCGCAGGAGTCGGCAAGCAGACGATCTACCGCTGGTGGCCGTCGAAGGCCGACGTGCTGCTCGAAGCCTTTCTCGATCTGAGTGAGCAGGCCTCGGAGCTGGCCGTGAAGGAAGGGCAGGAGCCCTTCGAGTTCCCGGACACCGGTGACCTTGCGGCCGACCTCAAGTTCGTGCTGCGTGCCACCGTCGACGAACTGCTCGACCCCAGGTTCGAGGTGCCGGCCCGCGCGCTGACCGCCGAGGGTGTCGTCAACGAGCAGCTCGGCGCCGTGTTCGTGGCCAAGCTCCTCGAACCCTCGCTCCAGCTCTACGTCCACCGCCTGCGCTCCGCTCAGGACAAGGGGGATGTACGCCCCGAAATCGACCCGCGCATCGCCCTGGAGCTCTTCGTCTCGCCCCTCGCCCAGCGCTGGCTCCAGCGCACGGGTCCGATCTCGTACGAGTACGTCGACACCCTCGTCGACTACGCCCTCCACGGCCTCGCCCCGCGCTGAGCGATGCACTGCGCGCCGCACTGATCGGCACGCTGAGCGGCGCGTTGAGCTCCGATTGTGACCAGGGTGACATTGAAGGCACGTAGATGAGGCGCGTAAATGCCTTCAAAGTGCGCGATAGCGCCCGATCCCTGTGTCGCGCACGCATCGCCCCACCCACCCCAGGACGGGTGCTTCGGCACCCCGTGCCGCACGATGGTGGGACCATGAGGCATGCTGTCCGCAACACGCTGTCCGCACAACAGCGAGGCGAGGGATAGATGAGCGCAGAGTTCGGCCGCCGTTCGGGCGGGCAGGGCAGGATCTCCCAGTGGCTGCGCGGCCGCCGACGTCCCTCGATGACCGACGCCGCCGACGACACCAGCCGTGAGGATCTGCTCCTCGCCGCCGCTCGCGCCGGGCTGCCGCTCGCGCCTGCCGCCCACCCCTCTGGCTACCGGTGCTCCTGCGACCGCGTCGGCTGTCCCACCCCCGCCCGGCATCCCGTGTCGTTCGCCTGGCAGACCCAGTCCACGACCGACCGCGCGCAGATCGAGCGGTGGGCCCGGCATCAGCCGCAGGCCAATTTCATCACCGCGACGGGCATGGTCCACGACGTACTCGACGTACCCCTGGACGCCGGCCGCAAGGCCCTGGAGCGGCTGCTCGCCTCCGGCATCGACGTCGGACCCGTCGCCGAGTCCGGCGGCGACCGGATGCTCTTCTTCACGGCGACCCGCGGTACGCCCGAGGAGGAGGACGAGTGGTGGCCCTGCGAGCTGGACTGCCACCCCGAGACGATGGACGAGCACCCCGGGCTGCGGTGGCACTGCCGTGGGTCGTACGTCCTCGTGCCGCCCGCGCAGCTTCCCGGTGACCTGACGGTCGCCTGGGTACGCGGGCCCGAACACCCGCTCCCGGACCCGCTGACGCTGCTTGAGTTCCTCACGGACGAGTGTGCGCGGTTCGCTGGCGCTGAGCCTGAGCAGTTGGCGGCGTGGCCCCTGCGGGGCTGACGCCGCGCGCTCCGCGGGGGCTCGTGATTTATCTGCGGGTTCGTTGTGGCTTGTCGCGCAGTTCCCCGCGCCCCTGAAGGGGCGCTGCCCGCACCCCCGGCTTCCAAAGGAAGCCTTACTCCCCCTTCGCCCCCGTAAGCCCCTGAATCCTCGCCAAGAACTCCACCTTCTGGTCCGCCGAGCCCGGCCCCGGATCCAGTACCGCCTGGTTCGACACCGACTCCAGCGTGATCGACTGCTTGGCCTCGCCCGTCATCAGGGCCTTCACGTTGGCGTCGGAGACGTTCAGCGGGACGCCCTGGGCCGCCGTCTGCTTCTCGTAGTGGCGGGTGGTGAAGAAGACCAGTGCGCTGCCGTCCGTGGTGCGCAGGCCGACGGGGGCGTAGTCGCCGGAGGTCAGCGGCTCGTCGAGGTACTGGCGGACCAGACCCGGTTTCTCCGCGTTCTCCTCGCGGGCGGTCCGCCACGCGGAGGTGTGCGTGCCCGGAGCGAAGGCGGCGCCGCCCTCCTGCAGATACGTCGCGTACGTCTTGGCGAGGTCCTGCGGCGGTACGGCCAGATCCGCGGCGTTCGCGGTGACGGGCTCGGCCCAGCCGTCCTTGTCCTTCTTGAACTCCGGTACGTCGTCGGTGGCGAGGATCGTCAGATACGAGACCTCCCACACCTCGTCCGCGCCACCCCGGGTGAAGACCAGCAGCCAACGGGTATTCTCGGAGCCCTTGTTGGCCTTCGAGTCGGCGACGAACCAGCGCGGCCAGCCTGCCTTCTTGGGGATGGTGAACTCGGTGTCCGTCAACTTCAGCGGCGCATAGTCGGGATTGCCGCCCGGCTGGTTCTTCGCGCCCGCCCTGAGCTTGGCGCCGTCGATGTCGGCGAGGGGGCCGGTGACCCGATCGGCGTCCAGGGCCTGGTCGTTGGCCGCGTTGGCGTCGTTGTAGGCGGTCGTGAAGTCCTTGAGGGCACGCGCGGCCTCGGCCTTTGTGGCTCCCGGGAGGATCTCCCGCTCCCCGTGCACCACCATGCACCCGCTCGCCGTCACCGACAGCACGGTGACCACTGCCGCCGACGTGGTCAGCCGGCCCAGCCTGCGAAGTGTCTGCGGCGTCTTCATCGGATCGTCCTCACCTACCCCTTCCCGGAGGCGAACCCTATCGGGGCCGGGAAACGCGCCGCACACGGGAGGGTCACGAACCCCGGCGAGGAGTGATGAGAACCTCCCCGCTGCGCGGATGCGGGAAGACCTCGACGGGCTGTCGGTAGACGTCCGACAGCAGCCGGTCCGTGAAGATCTCGGCCGGCGGCCCGTCGGCCACAGCCCGCCCGGCGGACAGGATCACCACCCGGTGCGCGTACGCCGCCGCCAGCCCCAGATCGTGCAGCACGACGACCACCGCGTCCCCGGCCAGGGCCCGTTCCCGGCAGATCCGCAGCACCAGCTCCTGGTGGCGCAGGTCCAGTGCGGCCGTCGGCTCGTCGAGCAGCAGCAGCGAGGTGCGCTGGGCGAGCACCCGGGCGAGCGCGACCCTGGCCCGCTCGCCGCCGCTGAGCGCCGAGAAGGGGCGGGCCGCGAAGTCCAACGTCTCGGTCGCCGCCATGGCCGCGGCCACCGCCGGGTCGTCCTCGTCCTCCAGTGGCGTACCGGCCCAGGGCGCCCGGCCCATCCGTACGACCTCCTCGACCGTGAACGGGAAGGAGAGCGTCGCGGACTGCGGCAACACGGCGCGGCGCAGGGCGAGTTCATGCGCCGACCAGTCGGCCGCCGGGCGGCCGTGGACCCGTACGAGCCCTGCCGCGGCCGGGAGATCAGCCGCCAGCGTGCTCAAAAGCGTTGACTTTCCTGCCCCGTTGGGGCCGACCAGGGCCAGTATTTCGCCCGCGCGGGCCGTGACGTCCACGCCGGACAGCACCTCGCGGGTGCCGAGCCGGACGTGCAGGGCCTCGGCCTCGGCGAGTACGTCGCCGGGGTGTACGGCGGCGGGAGGCGTGGGCCTCGCGCCGGGCAACCGGAGCCACTTCATGCCGTTCATGCCCAACCCCCTTGCCTGCGGCGGGTCCTGCGCAACAGCCAGAAGAAGAACGGGCTGCCGAACAGCGCGGTCAGCACCCCGAGCGGCAGCTCGGCGGGCTCGGCGACGGTACGGGCCGCGAGATCGCCCGCGAGCAGCACCACCGCACCGCCGAGCGCGCTGCCCGGGAGGAGGAAACGGTGGCCGGGGCCGGCCGCCATCCGCAGCAGATGCGGGATGACCAGGCCCACGAAGCCGATGATCCCGGAGACCGACACCGCGGCGGCCGTCAGCAGCGCGATGACCAGGACGAGGACGATCCGCAGCCGTTCGACGTCCACGCCCAGATGCCGGGCCGGGCGTTCACCGAGGGAGAGGAGGTCCAATTTCCGTGCGTACAGCGGCGCGACGGCCAGTCCGAGGGCCGCGCACGGCAGCACCGCGAGCACCTTCGGCCAGGTCGCCGCGGAGAGCGAGCCGAGCTGCCAGAAGGTGATCTGGTTCACCGCCGCCGTGTCCGCGAAGAAGATGAACAGGCCGATCAGCGCGCCCGTGAAGGCGTTCACCGCGATACCCGTGAGGATCAGCGTCACCACTTCCGTACGGCCGCCCGAGCGCGACATCGCGTACACCAGCAGGACCGTGCCGAGGCCTGTCACGAAGGCGAAGGCCGGGATGGTCCAGTTGCCGAGGAAGTTCAGGCCGAGCGAGATCGCGGCGACCGCGCCGACCGCCGCGCCCGAGGAGACCCCGATGACGCCCGGTTCCGCGAGGGGGTTGCCGAACACGCCCTGCATCAGCGCGCCCGCGCAGCCCAGCGAGGCGCCGATGAGCAGAGCGAGGACGATGCGCGGGAAGCGGACGTTCCAGAGGACGGATTCGGGGACGCGCGAGAGTTCGCTGCCGCCGAGACCCGCGCGGTGGGCGATGGAGGTGAGGACGTCGCCGGGGGAGATGTCGTACGCGCCGAGCCCCGCGGAGGTGAGGGTGAGCAGGGCGAGGAAGGAGGTCATGGCGGCGGTGAGGAGCCAGGGCGTGCCGCGGCGGGGTCTTGCGGGGAGGTCGCCGGCGGGCGGCGCCTCATGGGCCGGAGCCTCGGCCCCGGGTACCGCGCCCTTGTCCGTCACGGTCACTCGGCGTCCCCGTACAACTGACCGACCAGCGACTTCAGTACCTCATCCGTACGCGGCCCGTAGTTGAGGAGTACGCCGTCCTCGATCGAGACGACCCGTCGCTCCATGCCGGCCGGGGTCTGCGCGACACCGGGGATCTTCACGAGCCCGTCGATGCCGCCGACGGATTCGAGGCCCTTGGACATCACGAGGATCGCGTCGGGCGCGGCCTGCGCGAGAGCCTCCGTGGTGATCGCCGTGAAGTCCTTCTCAAGGCCCGACTCGGCCCCGGCGTCCACCGCTCCCGCCGCTTCGAGCAGTGAGGTGGCGCCCGATCCCTTGCCGCCGATCAGATAGACGGAGGCGGAGCCGCGGAGGTAGAGGAACGCGACGCGCGGCTTGTCGCCGTCCGGAACTTCCTTGCGTACGGCGGCGATTCGCTGCTCGGAGCGCTGCGCCAGCTCCTCCCCGGCGGCCGGTACGCCGAGGGCGCCGGCCACCGCCTCGATCCGCGGGCCCACGTCGTCGAGGCCCTTGGCGGGGGCGACGACCAGGATGGGGATGCCCGCGTCGCGGATCTGGTCCATGGCCTCGTCGGGGCCGGTGGTCGACTCGGCGAGCACGAGGTCGGGCTTGAGGGACAGGACGCTCTCGGCGGAGACGTCGTGGTTACGGGTGACCACCGGCAGCTTCTCCGCCTGCTCGAAGGTGGCGGTGATGTCGCGGGCGACGACGCTCTTGCCGAGGCCGAGGGTGAAGACGATCTCGCTGAGGCTGCCGGAGAGCGGAACGACGCGCTGTGCCTTCCGGACGGTGATGCTCTTGCCGTCGGCGGAGCGGATGGTGACGGGCAGTTGGGGTTTCGGGGTGTCCTTGAGCGGCTCGACCCGATTGGCAGCCTTCTCAACCTGCTCTGATTCTTTGGCAGTTGGCGTGCCTGAGCCCTCTGCGGAGCCTGAGCATCCGGCGAGAGTGAGGGCGAGGGCGGACAGCAGCGCGCCCGCCATTTTTGTGCGCAAGCGTTGCACGGTCCTCTTCATTCCTCTCCGTCCACTTCCAACACCTGACCGGAAAGCTTAGGTTAGCCTTACCTTTGCCCGCTACCGGCAGTCGCACCCGGAGGACTTTCCATGCCCGCGCGCCTACGTGCCCTGATCACCGTGCTGTGCGCCGCCGTTCTCGGAGCCCTGCTCCCGGCCGGGTCCGCCCACGCGGAGAGCCGTGCCGTGCAGGGCGGCCGGCTCGACTGGGGCATCAAGTCCTCCTTCCAGAGCTATGTCACCGGGCCCATCGCGAACGGGAGTTTCTCGCTCACGGGCGGCGCGGCCACGGCCGGCGCCAGCCAGTTCCGCTTCCACTCGGCGACGGGGACGTACGACGGTTCTTCCGGCGCCTTCAACTCCTCCTTCTCCGGCGGAGTCCACTTCGTCGGGCACAAGAAGGACGACGGAACCAACCAGCTCGACCTCACGATCAGTCGACCCACCGTCCGTATCTCCGGCAACAGCGGCACGCTCTACGTCGACATCGTCAGCAAGGCCATGGGCACCGGCAGGGTCACGACGTCCTCGCAGGTGCCCTTCGCCTCCCTCGCCCTCGGCGGGATCGACATGAAGGGCGGCGGCAACGCCGTCCAACTCAACAACCTGCCCGCCACGTTGACCGCCGAGGGCGCCAAGTCCTTTGCCGGGTACTACGAAGCGGGCACGGCCCTCGACCCGGTGAGCCTCTCCGCCGACGTGCAGGCAGCCGCCGCGAAGCCGTCCGCCACCCCCTCCCCGACCAAGTCGAAGCCCAAGTCCGAGGAGACGCAGGGCACTTCGGGCGCGATCAAGGACGGGGCCGTCGACTGGGGCGTACGCCGGACCTTCCGCGAGTACGTCACCGGGGACATCGCCCAGGGCGAATGGGAACTCAGCGGCGGCGCCCAGGACGGCGGCGCGCTCTACCGCTTCCCCGAAGGATCCGGGACGTACGACGAGAAGAAGCAGACCCTCGACGCGTCGTTCACCGGAGCGGTGCGCTTCACCGGAGAACACGGCCTTGACCTGCGGCTCAGCGCGGTCAAGGCAACCGTCGCGGACGGCAAGGGCACGCTCTACGCCGACGTGACAGGCCCCGAGCTGGAAGAGAAGAAGGTCCCGCTGGTCACCTTCGAGGCCAAGGACTTCAAGCCCAAGGACGGCCTCGCCGCGCTGACGGAGGCGCCCGCGAAGCTGACCGCCGAGGGCGCGAAGGCCTTCGGCGGGATGTACAAGGCGGGCACGGACATGGACCCCGTCTCCCTCGCCGTCGCCCTGACCGACAGCGCCCAGCTTCCCGCGCTGCCCGACCTGGGCAGTGCGGAGTCGGCCACACCCGAGGCCTCGCCGAAGGCCGACGCGGCCCAGGAGTCCGCGGAGCCCAAGACCGAGGCCACGGCGAGCAGTTCGGACGTGCCCGTGCTGCCGATCGGCCTTGCGGTGGGTTCGCTGCTCGCGGTGGGCGCCGCCTTCATGATCGTACGAGGGCGTCGTACGCGACCGGCGTCCGACGCCGACACAGGAGAAAACTCATGAGGAGACCCGAGCCCATGGCAGCCAATCGCCGCCGCCCCATAGCCCTCGCGGGTGCCGTAGCGACCGCGCTCGCCTTCGGCGCCACCGCTCTCGCCGCGACGTCCGCGTCCGCCGCCGAAGTCCCGCTCAAAGACTACGAGTTGACGTGGGGCATCAAGGAGTCGTACCGCAACTACGTGACCGGGATGGCGGCCGGCACCTTCACGCCCGCGGACGGTGCGAAGCAGGCGACGGGCAACGGGGCGTTCACCTTCGTGGAGGGCACCGGCACCTATGACGACCAGGCCCACACGGTCGACCTGGGCTTCAAGGGCAGCCTGAAGATCGAGTCCAAGGCGCACGGCTTCGAACTCACCCTGTCCGACGTGAAGTTCGACAGCAAGGACGCCGTGATCACCGCGGACGTGACGAAGGGCACCGCGACCACGCAGGACGTACCGCTCGCCGACGTCACCGTCACCCGCGACATGAAGAACATGGCGACCAAGCTGACGAAGGAGGCGGCGGACACCTTCGGCAGCGCGAGCTACACGGGCGCGGCCGGAGACCCGCTGACGGTCGAGGACAAGGGCACGACGACGCCGCCCACGGACGACCCGACCACGCCTCCTACGGACGACCCGACCACGCCGCCCACGACGTCTCCCTCGGACCCGCCCACGGCCGGCAACCCCACGTCGCCGACGACCACGCCGCCCGCGGACACCCCGCCCTCCGCCGCCCCCACGAAGGGCGACATCGCGGACGGCACCCTCGGCTGGGGCGTGAAGCAGTCCTTCCGTGCGTACGTCGTGGGCAGCATCGCCAAGGGCGAGATCACCGTCTCCGGCGGCGCGACGCAGGCCTCCGGCAACGGGGCTTTCACCTTCGTCGACGGCTCCGGCACGTACGACACCGAGGCCGACACCCTCTCCGCCGCCTTCAAGGGGTCCGTGAACTTCAAGGGTCATGAGGAGAACGGGACGTACGGACTCGACCTCACCCTCAGCGACCTCAAGGCGAAGATCGACGGCGACTCCGGCACGCTGACCGCCGACGTGAACAGCCTCGGCGAGAAGTCCGACGACGTGGTCCTCGCCGACCTTCAGCCAGGGTCGGCGGACCTGGTCGCCGAGGACGACGTCATCACGCTGTCGGACGTCACCGCCAAGATCACGGCGGCGGGAGCGGACGCCTTCGGCGGCTTCTACCAGCCCGGCGACGAACTCGACCCGGTGGACCTCTCGGTGGCCCTGTCGGCGGACGCCGAACTTCCGCCGACCGATGACCCGGGCGCTTCCGCCACCCCGTCCTCCGGCACCGGCTCGGGCACGAGCGGCGGCACGGGCGCGGGCACGACGGGCTCCACCGCGGGCGGCACCACCGGCGGCGGCGTAACAGGCGGCCTGGCGGCCACCGGCTCCTCCGTCCCGGTCGGCGCCCTCGGTGCGGTGGCCGCCGTGACGGTCGCGGCGGGTGCGGGCGTGGTCTTCGCGGTACGTCGCCGGCGGGCCGGGGAGCAGGGCTGATCCGTAGCCGGCCGCGGGTTGATGCTTGAATGCCCGCGTGACTGATTACGACGTGCTGCGTGTCTTCTGCGGGCCTGGTGGGGGACACGGAAACGCCCTGGCGGTCGTGCGTGACGGCACCCTGATGCCGGAACGCGACGACCGCCAGGCCTTCGCGGCCCAACTCGGCTTCAGCGAAACGGTGTTCGTCGATGACCCCGAGCGCGGGGTCATCGACATCTACACGCCCAGCGCACGGCTGCCCTTCGCCGGATACCCCTGCGTCGGCACGGCCTGGCTGCTCGACGTGCCCGAACTCGTCACTCCGGCGGGCGTGGTGGGCGCACGCCTCGACGGCGAGTTCAGCTGGATCGAGGCGCGGCCCGAGTGGGCTCTGCCGCGTACGTTGCGTCGGTATGGGTCGGCCGCCGAGGTCGACGCGCTGGAGGTGCCCCCGCCAGGGGAGTGGCTCTACGCCTGGGCTTGGCAGGACGAGGCGGCGGGCCGTGTCCGCGCTCGTGGCTTCCCGGGGCGCGGCGACGGCATAGAGGAGGACGAGGCAACAGGCGCGGCAGCCCTCCAACTCACAGCCCAACTGGGCCGCGCCCTGAACATCACCCAGGGCGCAGGCTCACAGATCCTGACGGCACCACAGCCGGAGGGGTGGGTCGAGGTGGGCGGCAGGGTGTTCCTGGAGCACTGAGGGTTACGGGTGCCCCGGAAGGGGCGTAGCCCCTCGGGGGCGCGGGGCTGTGACATATGCGGCTCCGCCGCGATGGGGGTCCCCCCGCTCTGGGGGTCCCCCAGGCCCTTAAGGCACTGGGGGAGAAGCCGAGAGTGGGGGAGCGACCAGCCACAACGAACCCGCAGCTTCAGAACCGCCCCCAGCGGAGCGCTCACGCGCTCACGCGCTGACTCGGAACTCCTCACCCAGCGCGAAAAAGACCGCGGTGTTAAGCGCGAACGCCCGCTTGCACTCCGCGACGATCCGCTGCTTCTCCAGGTCGTCCGCCAGGACACCGTCGAGCAGCTCGCGATAACTCCGCTTGAACGCCGCCGGGTTGGTGATCTGCTCGAAGACGTAGAACCTCACCCCGTCGCCCTTGCGCGCGAAGCCCCACGTCTTCTCCGCCTTGCCGCGGATGATCTGGCCGCCGGAGAGATCGCCGAGGTAGCGGGTGTAGTGGTGGGCGATGTAGCCGGCGGGCCAGGTGAGTGCGCATTCCGTGACGCGCTGCGCGTACTCCTCCGTCGCGGGCAGCGCCGTGAGGCCGGCTCGCCAGTCGGGGCCGCGCAGGTGCGCCAGGTCCTGCTCGAGCGAAGCGAGTCGTAGCAGTTCGGGCTGGATGAAGGGACCGGCCACCGGGTCGCTCGACAGGTGCTCCGCACCCTTCTCCAGCGCCCGGTACACGAACCACAGCTGCTCGGTGTAGCGCGCGTACGCGTCCACGCCGAGCCGGCCGCCGAGCAGGTCGCTCATGAACGTTGACGTCTCCGCCTCCACGTGCTGCTCGTGGGACGCGGTACGGATGAGCGTCGAGAACGGTGTACTCGACGAGTTCATGTGGACCTCCGAGGCCGAAGGGGAGACGAGAGCCGGGCTCATCTTCTATGGTTAGGCTTACCTAAGTCAACAGATTTCCCGACGCCCTGTCGGTAAAACCCTACCCCGAATCACCGTCACACCCACATGCTGGACCCACATGAAAAAGCCGCCCGCTCCCGGGGGAGGGAGCGGGCGGCTCTGGCACCGTGACGCGGTGCGGTTAAGGGCTGTTCTGCAAATCATGCGTAGTCGATCTTGAGGTTGTGGAACACGGCGACGGCGCGGGCGATGGCGTGTTCGGCCCGCGCCCTGCGCTTGGCGAACGACTTGCTCTTGTTCCGGCTGGTGATGATCTCCGGTGCGCTGCGGTAGGCGCCGTCCCCGATCAACAGCCGGTGCCCGGCAGCCTGGTTGGCCATGGCCGCACGGAAGACGACGATGTCGTTGCGGTTGCCTGGCCAGGAGTCGCCGACGGCGATTACGCGCCGGTCCTTGGCGCGGATGGTGACCTGCACGTTGACCGACCGCCGGTAGTTCTTGGAGCAGGCCCGTCACCGGGTGATCCTCCACGGGGATCAAGGTCCCGTCCACCACCCCTAGATCAGCCCGGCTTCCTTCGGGCGGTCCGAGGAGCCGGGCGATCACGGGTGTGGGGCGGTCGATGACGGCCCCGAAGTCCTAGCCCAGACACCAGGGAACAGGTAACCCGCCAGTAGGTTCCGGGGCCCGTTTCTCGGTGGCGGGACGCCTCGTTGGACTGTCCGGGTGAATGCCCGGGAGGTCGACGACAAGGGGCGGTGTGCGACAGGAGTGGTCGCCGGAAGAGCTGTTGGCGAGCTGGACGCTGGTGGAGGGCGACTGGAAGCTCGTGGCCAACAAGACCGGGGCGACAAGGCTCGGCTTCTGCGTGATGTTGAAGTTCTTCGAGATCGAGGCCCGGTTCCCGGAGTTCGTCGAGGAGTTCCCCCAGCCCGCGGTGGAGTACGTCGCCGGTCTGGTGAAGGTGCCGGCGTCGGAGCTTGCGAAGTACGACCTGACGGGCGCGAAGCGGCACCGTAAGCAGATCCGCGAGGCCCTGGGGTTCAGGCCGTCGACGGTCGCGGACGAGAAGGCACTGGCCGAGTGGATGGCCACGGAAGTCTGTCCGGTCGAGCTGGTGGAGGACCGGCAGCGCGAGGCCCTGCTGGTGGAGTGCCGGGCGCGGAAGATCGAGCCGCCGGGCCCGACCCGGGTCGAGAAGGTGCTGGTCGCGGCGCGGGGCAAGTGGGAGAAGGCGTTCTGTACCCGCACCATCAACCGCCTGGGCGAGGCGTGCGCGGCCCGGCTGCTGGCCCTGGTGGCCGAGGACAACGACGCGGGCACTGCACTGCTGGCCTCGCTCAAGCGTGACCCGGGGGCGGTGGGTCTGGACTCGCTGCTGACGGAGATCACCAAACTGACCGGCGTACGGAAACTCGGGCTCCCGGACGGGCTGTTCGCGGACTGCTCGGAGAAGTTGGTGGCCGCGTGGCGAGCGCGCGCGATCAAGATGTACCCCTCGGACTTCCGCGACACCACCGAGAACGTACGGATCACCCTGCTCGCGGTGCTGTGCTCCTCCCGTCAGGCGGAGATCACCGATGCTCTGGTCGACCTGCTGATTGCCCTGGTCCACAAGATCAACGCTCGTGCTGAGCGGCGAGTGGAGAAGCAGCTCACCGCCGAGTTGAAGAAGGTCCGCGGCAAGGAGGGCATCCTCTTCAAACTGGCGGAGGCCGCGGTCGGCAAGCCGGACGACATCGTACGCAGGGCCCTGTACCCGGTGGTCGGGGAGAAGACGCTGCGCGAGCTGGTGGCCGAGGCCAAGGCGAACGAGAAGGTCTTCAAGGCCAAGGTCCGCACCACCCTGCGATCCTCGTACTGCCGGCAGATGCTGCCGCCGCTGCTGAACACGCTCGGCTTCAAGTGCAACAACACCGCCTACCGGCCGGTGATGGACGCGATGAAGCTGCTGAAGAAGTACGCCGACGTCGGCGGCAAGACCCGCTTCTACGACGCCACGGATGTCGTGCCGATGGACGGCGTGGTGCGCAAGGACTGGCGCGAGGCGGTCGTCGGGTTCGCCTTCACCGAGCTGCTCAACTTCCGCCTGCTGCCCCGGCTGAAGAACATCGGCAGCATCCGCCTGTACCGCCCCGACGACACCCCGCCGGGCTGGCCCGTCCTCGGCGCCTCCCTGACGCGGCCGATCCGCTGGGAGCTGATCGAGCAGCAGTACGACCAGATGGTCAAGTACGCCACCGCGCTCCGCCTCGGCACGGCGGAGGCCGAGCAGGTCCTGCGGCGCTTCACCCGCGGCGGCCCCAAACACCCCACCTACCAGGCCCTCGAAGAACTCGGCCGCGCGGTCCGCACGGTCTTCGCCTGCGACTACTTGGCCAGCCCCGGCCTGCGCCGCGAGATCCACGGCGGGCTCCAGGTCGTGGAGAACTGGAACAGCGCCAACACCGTGCTCCACTACGGCAAGGACGGCGCCCTGACCGGCCCGGACAAGGAGCACGCCGAGACCTCGATGCTTGCCCTGCACCTGCTCCAATCCGCGCTCGTGCACGTCAACACCCTGCTGGTGCAGCAGGTCCTGGCCGAACCGGCCTGGGCGAAGAAGCTGAGCGACGAGGACCGGCGCGGCCTGACCGCGCTGTTCTGGTCCAACGTCAACCCGTACGGCACCTTCCGCTTGGATATGGACAAGCGGCTCGACCTCGGGTCGGCTGTCGCCGTGCCCGGCCCTCGCGCTGCGGCGGACTTCGTCGGTATCCAGGTTCTTTCAACAACAAAATCGACGTGAAGTCGTCGACGAGGACGGGCGAAGGACCGCGGTGGCGGTACTGCAACCTCGGAGAACGTCGGTACAACCGTGGTATTCAGGCATAACTTGTGCGTCTATTTCGCTCTTGATGCCCTCTCGGATGGTCGACTACGAGCCTGTCCTGGCCCGTCCTGTTCTTCCCGCCCCTCTCGGTGCGCCGACATCGGAGACTCGGCCGTTGATGGGAGGGCCGCGGCGATGCAGTCGAGGACGCGCTGGAGCCCGTGCCGGAACTGGTCTTCGCGGCTCAGGTGCGGCTGGCGCGCCTCCATCACGATCTTGGTGAAGATCGGGTACTCCCCGCTCTTCACCAGCCGGTCGATGTACGGGTAGCTCCGCGCCATCCATTCCGACTCGCTGAGCCCGCTGCGGCGGACTTCCCTGGCCGTGCTGATCTCCTCGCGGACGGTGCTTTCGACGTGGCTGTTCAGCAGGGCCACGAGGCCGAGGTTCTCGTCGATGGAGACGAAGGCGTCGAGCACCCCCATCAGCCGTTCGACCAAGAGCAGTTGGTTGGGGCCAAAGCTGGGGAGGGAGCGCTGCACGGTGGCGATCCACGGGTGCCTCATCCACATGGTCCGCAGTCCGTCGGCGTAGCGGGTCAGGTCGGCGCGCCAGTCGCCTGAGGGCATTGCCGTAACGTCGATCTCGCCCATCACCTGGTCGGCCATGAGCTCGACCAGGTCCTCGCGGCTCGGGACGTACCGGTAGAGGGACATCACGCCGGCACCGATCTCAGCGGCGATCCGCCGCATGGTGGCGGCCTCCAGCCCCTCGGCGTCGGCGATCCGGACGGCCGCCTCGGTGATCTTCGCGCGGCTGTAGACCGGCGTCGGCCCGTAGGCGGAGCGCTCGGGCCGCATCCAGATGCTCACGTACTCGGCTTCGGTCACCGTTCCACCTCCTTGGTTGCGTACATAGTACCCAGTCGCTTAGCGTGTCCGCCGAGACCGCGTACAAGGTACTCAGTGGAGGGGTTATGCCTGATCCGATCGTGGTCGCCGAAGGGCTGCACAAGGCCTTCGGCGACACCCACGCCCTGCGGGGTCTGGACCTGAGCGTCCCGAGAGGAACGGTCTGCGGCGTGCTGGGGCCGAACGGCGCGGGCAAGACGACCGCGGTGCGCATCCTGGCGACCTTGTCCGATCCCGATGCCGGGCACGCCCGCATCGCCGGACACGACGTCGTCCGCGAGGCCGGCAAGGTGCGCGCCAGGATCGGCCTCGCGGGCCAGCACGCCGCCGTGGACGAGAAGCTCACCGGCCGCGGCAACCTGCGCATGTTCGCGCGCCTGTCCCATCTGTCCCGGCGCGACGCGCGCCGACGGGCCGACGAGCTGCTCGAACGCTTCGATCTGATGGACGCCGCCGACCGGCAGGTCGCCGGCTACTCCGGCGGCATGCGCCGCCGCCTCGACCTGATCACCAGCCTCATCCTGCGCCCCGAGGTGCTCTTCCTGGACGAGCCGACCACCGGTCTTGACCCGCGCAGCCGCGGCGAGATCTGGGACAGCATCCGCGAGCTGGTGGCGGACGGCACCACGGTGCTGCTCACCACGCAGTACCTGGACGAGGCCGACCAGCTGGCCGACGACATCGCCGTCGTCGACCACGGACAGGTGATCGCCACGGGCACCCCCGACGAGCTGAAGGCCACGATCGGCGACCGCCTCGACGTCGAACTCGAAGACCCCGCCGCCCTGGACACGGCAGCGACCGTGCTGAAAACCCTGGCCGGAACCGATCCCACGGTGACCGCCGACCGGCTCAGCGTCGCCCTGCCGGGCGGCGGCTTCCGGCTCTTCGACGTCATGCGCGAGCTCGACCGCGCCGGGGTCGCCGCGGCTGACGTGCGGCTGCGCCGCCCCACGCTCGACGAGGTGTTCCTGCGCCTCACCGACCGGAAGGAACTGGTCCGATGACCGACCTCGCCCCGCCGCTGGGCCACCGCCTGCGGTGGACGT
This sequence comes from Streptomyces pseudoechinosporeus, assembly GCF_054783935.1. Classification (NCBI taxonomy): domain Bacteria; kingdom Bacillati; phylum Actinomycetota; class Actinomycetes; order Kitasatosporales; family Streptomycetaceae; genus Streptomyces; species Streptomyces pseudoechinosporeus. Next base: position 12,846 of record NZ_BAAGPS010000053.1, on the reverse strand, counting down.
TCACCGACGGGCTGACCCTGGTCGGCCGCGAGCTGGGACGGCTGCGGCACGCACCCGGCGAAATCGTCGCGGCGCTGATCTTCCCGGCCGTCATGGTCGTGCTGTTCGGATACGTCTTCGGTAGCGCGATCCAGGTGCCGGACGGCGGCGATTACCGCGAGTACCTCATGCCCGGCCTGTTCGCGATGGTGACCTTCTCCGCATGGCTGGGGGTCATGACGCGAACGGCCGCCGACGCTTCCCGCGGCGTGATGGACCGGTTCCGCTCCATGCCGATGGCACGTCTGGCGGTGCCGTTCGGGCAGACCGGCGCCGACCTGCTGACCGGTCTGCTGATGCTCGCCATGATGGTGGGCACGGGCCTGCTGGTGGGCTGGCAGCCGCACCGCGGCCTGATCCCCACCGTCCAGGCGTTCCTGCTGATGATCGTGCTGCGGTACGCGCTGAGCTGGGTGGGCGTCTATGTGGGTCTCGCGGTGAAGAACGACCAGGTCGCCGACGCGATGGTGCCGCTGGGCCTGCCGTTCACGATGCTGTCGAACGCGTTCGTCCCGACCGACGGGATGCCGGGCTGGCTGCGCTTCCTGGCCGACTGGAACCCGGTGAGCGCGCTCACCGCCGCCTCACGGGACCTGTTCGGCAACCCGGGCGCCCCGTCCGGAGACGTGGCCTGGCCACTCGAACATCCGGTGACCACCGTCCTGCTCTGGTCGGCCGCCCTGCTGGTGATCTTCGTTCCGCTGTCGCTCCGCGCCTACTCGCGCGAAGGACGCTGAACGCTCCAGGTATCTGCCCCGCAGGCCGCGCGCC
>NZ_BAAGPS010000053.1:0-11990 GCF_054783935.1 Streptomyces pseudoechinosporeus | reverse complement strand
GCGCGACGACACAGACACGAACACCACAACACCATGGAGACGCCATGAGCCTGTTCCGACTCGACGCCAGCATCCTTCCCGGCACCTCCGTCAGCGCAGAACTCGCCGACCTCGTGGAGTCGGAGTGGGCCGCGGTCCACCCGGACGCGCCGGTGGTACGCCGCCACCTGGGCACCGACCCGCTGCCCGCCGACGCCTGGGCACACGCCCACACCGGCAACCTGACGCCCGAACCGGACCGCACTCCCGCCCAGCGCGACGCGCTCGCCCTCGCCGGGTCGCTCGCCGCGGAACTCGAGGCCGCCGAGGCGGTGGTGCTGGCCGTGCCGCTGTACAACTTCGGTGTGTCCCAGCACTTCAAGACCTGGGTCGACCTGGTCATCGCCGGGGCGCCCCTGGGCAGCCCGGTGCTCAAGGACAAGCCGACCGTCCTGGCTACCGTGCGAGGCGGCGGCTACGCTCCCGGCACTCCACGCGAGGGCTGGGACCACTCCACCCCGTATCTCAAGCGCATCCTCGCCGACGTGTGGCAGGCCGACCTCGTCGTCATCGAATGCGAGCTCACCCTCGCCGCCACCTCCCCCGGCATGGAACACCTCCAGGACCTCGCCGCCGACCTGCATACCAAAGCCCTGGCCGCGGCCCGCGACGCCGGCCGTGAAACCGCAGCCAAGTGACGCTGCCCGCTCCGGTGCACTGCGCGGTTGTCTTCTACCCGTCGCCTCGTAATCGCTGAGGTGTGCGTGGTTCACTGCCGATGGCGTCACGATCGTTACGAGTAAGGAAATACTGGGCTCGTCGGCTACAGCGACAATCGGCCTGGCGCCCACTTTCACGCCGCCGAGTACCCCGAGGTCGAGAAGTACCCGTCGGTGAGCTACCACTCGACCGACATCCGCCGGGCCAACGACGGTTGATCGGCTGTGCGGTCAGTTCGGGGCGCGGTTGCGGCTATGCCGCCGGAGCCGACGGTGTTTCACAGACGGTGAGTGGACCACCAGCATCTGATCAGCCGCCCGGACCATAGCGCCCTGCCTGGAACACTTGGGCTTCGCCCACTAGAGAGGAGCACTTGTACCAGATCCGAGCGATGTGGCACGCCTGGCGCACCGGACACCGGCCCTGGCCCGATCAGATGATCTGGCCCGGCGGTGCTGGGACGGTCTGGTTCTGCGACTGCGGTGAGCAGTTCTGGCCCAATGACGAGGGAGTCCCCAACTGGCGCGACGGCACGGTCCGCAGGGAGCGGCCTGAGCACCGAGGTCACGATCGCGATGAGGGCGGTCGTGCCCCATGAGGGCATCCAGTCAGGCATGGGCGCGATTGTGCCGTGCGAGTGCCATCAGGCCGTTTCATAGGTGGTCACACATGAAACGCCCGCCCGCGCGGCGCTCCACCTGCGGCGATCATGTTTCATGGGTTGTTGCAAACACCTAGACGTATGAAACAGCCTCATGAAACAGTTCGAGGCGTGATCAACGACTTCAAGCAGGTGGAATCGCACGACTGCCCGATGTCCACCTGCGCCGCCCCGGCGGGTTCGCCCTGCCGGACCGGCAAGGGCAAGGTGGCGATCCAATACCACACCGCCCGCTTCCGTCTCGTGCCCCAGCTCGCCAAGGCGCTCAGCGTGCCAACCCCCGCCGTACGCAAGCCCGGCTCGGTGTGGATCGAACTGCCCTGGCCCGTAAGCGCCAGCGCCGCACCCGTCGGGCACGTCCGCCTTGGCTACGCCCGCGCCTCAACCGCGCGGCAGTCACTGGACGCGCAACTGGACTCGCTCGCCGAGGCCGGGGTCACCCGGGTCTTCTCGGAGAAGATCTCCACCCGCGCCACCACGCGCCCCGAGCTGGACGCGGCCGTGAAGCTCGCCGGGGAGATCCGGGCCTCCGGCGTCGCCGTCACGCTCGTCGTGCACGAGCACAAGTGGCTCGGCCGCGGCATCGAACTGGCCATGCTCGCCGAGGAGCTGAAGGCGAGCGATGTCGGCTTGGAGTTCCTCACCGGAGAGCTCAAGGGCTCGCACGACCCCTCCGGAATCGTCTTCACTGTGCTCGCCGCGATGTCCGGCATGGAGCGCGAGTACATCCGCGACCGCACCCTCGAAGGCCACGAGTCCGCCCGCAAGCGAGGCAAGACCATCGGCGGCGTCGGCGTCACCGACGACGACATGCTGTTCACCGCCGTCCGCCTGCGCAACGAGCAGTTGAGCCTGCGCGACATCGCCGCTCGGCTCGTCATCTCCAAGGGCGCCAAGAAGGGACAACACCCCTCACCCGCCACCGTCATGCGCATGCTGCGTGAACACGACGAACAGGCCGCCGCGGCAGCGAACGCGTAATGAGCCGCGAAAGCTACCAGCGAGTTACTTGTTCCCTGGTGTCCGGGCTAGGGCACCAGGGCCATGACGCGGGGGACGGTGGCCGATCCGATGCCGAACAGGTCGGCAAGCTGCCGCTGGGTCAGGTTGGTTCGCCATGCGGTGGCGGTCGGCAGTACGCGGTTGTCCAGCGGGAGCGCCCAGGGATGCCCGCGTCCGCGTTCCGAGGGCAGGAGGGCGGCGACGCGGGCAACCGGCACGAGGAACGCCTTGAGGGTCAGTCCGGTCCGGTGCAGCAGGGAGCGGGGCCGCAGGCTGGTGACGTTGATCTTCGACACGAACGGACACAGGGCATTAGATCAATTACTTCCCGAATCGGGAGAGGTGGCCTGCTTTCCGCGCTTCGGGTGGGCCTCGCGCCAGGCGTCCAGCCGGTCCACCGGCCACAGCGGGGTGCGGCCGACGTAGACGGGGGCGGGGAAGTCGTCGCGGCTGCTGTTGAGGTTGTAGACGTGCTGCACAGTGACGTTGAGTCTCTGCGCTGCCTGCCGGGCGTCTTCATATCCAGGAATCATGGCTGCCATAAACCTCATTTTACCTCGGCTGTCATAGCTCAACTACTCATGTATTGTTTCGTAGGTCAGCTAATCAGTGACGGGGGGTGACAGCGGTGCAGGCTGCCCAGACGCGCAGGTTCCGGGGGAAGAACAAGGCCCCGAAGTGGACCAAGCCCGACGACGGGATCGTGTCCGTGATGGTGCTGCCGCTGGCCGTCACCGACCCCGCCGACCTGGACCGGCTGGAGAAGCTGTTCGGGGCGATGTGGTCGATCAAGCGGGCCGTCCAGCGGGACGTCCGCGCCAAGGTCGACGCGTACTGGGCCGCCACGCACGAACGCGACGAGCACGGGGCGAAGGCCGTCCGGCAGCGTCTCGGCCTGACCCGTGAGGCCCTGGAACGGTGCGCGTACAAGCACCTCGAAGCCGCCGGGCATCTCAAGCACCACGCCAGCAAGGCCCTGGCCATGCACATGGCCGACGAGGTGTGGAACGGGGTGCAGCGACACCTGTTCGCCGACACCACCGGCAAGCGACACGGCCGCCCCAAGACCGGACGCTGGCACGACTTCACCCGCATCCCAGGCCGCGCCCGCTCCCACACCACCGCCAACAAGTGGGAGACCTTCCGCCTCGTCGGCACCCTCCGCGGCCACGCCATGGCCTACACCGGCGGCGGCCGGCACATGTTGATGCAGCCGCGCCGGATGCCGGTCCCGGCCGCGCCGTCCGGCAGTGTGCCCACCGGCAAGGCCACTGCGTCGGGCAAGCCCGCGATGCGCAAGGCCACATGGTGGGACCACACCGGCCCCCTCGCCGTCGTCTTCGCGGGCGGTCCCGAGGGGAGCCGGGGTGACCTGGTACTGCCGGTTCGGGTGCCGCAGCACCCCGGCCAGCGGGCACGCGTCGAGCACTTCCTTTCGAACCCCGGCCGCTGGCACAAGGTCGATCTCGTACGCCGCCGCAAGGCGTCCGCGCCGGGCGGCTGGGTGTACGAGGCGCACCTGATGATCCTCGGTCCCGGCTACACCGCCCCCGCCGTCCAGCAGATGCGGCAGCAGGCCGCCGTCCTTGATCGGATCGGCGGGGTGGACGGCAACGTCACCAACGTCTCCGTCGTCTCCCTGCCCGCCGGCCTGGACCCCGCCGAAGGCGCCCCGGCCTCCACCGAGATCACCCTCAGCACAGAGGAACGGGCGCTTCTGGAGCGGGAAGCGAACAAGCGGCGCGGCCGTGCGCGGGCGTTGGAACGCTCCCGCCGAGCCACCAACACCGCGCAATACGGCCTATCGAAGAAGCAGGCCCGCCGCGCCGAGCGCAGGGCAGCCAAGGGGCTGCCGGAGAAGACCGTGACGGTGCCGGGTGGTGCGCGTGCCGCCCGGCCGGACGGGGTGCCGAAGCAGGCGTTCCGCCGCGATGATCTCTCCACCGGCTACCGGGAGTTGCGCGCCCGCCAGGCCGAAGCCGCCGCATCGGCCGCCGAGCACCGCCGCCATCGCGCCCGATCCGTGGCCCGTGAGATCGTCGCCGCGCACGGCCCCGTGCTCGTGGTGGAGGACTGCGACATCCGCGCCTGGTACCGGCTGTGGGGCAAGCGCCTCTCCCAGACCACGCCCGGCATGCTCATCGCCGCCCTTGAACGTGAGTGCCAGGCTGCGGGCGGGCGGCTGGTGCGGGCCTCCACCTGGTCAACGGCCCTGTCCCAGCACTGCCTGTGCGGCGAGCGCGTGAACAAGACGCTGCGCGACCGTGAGCACAAGTGCATCGCGTGCGGCCTGGCCGGCAAGCGTGACCTCGTGTCCGCCGCCCTGGCCGCGTTCGTCCGTTTCGCCGACGTGGACGACCCCAAGACCGCGTACCTGGACACCACCGCGTCCCGGCACGCACAGATCACATTCTCAGAAGGGCTGGAAGAAGCCCTGCGGGAGTCAACCGCACCGAGTCAGACCACCGTTCGCGGTGCTGGCCATACGGCAGTCCCACGGCAACGCCGTGCGACCTCTGCTCCCCGAACCGCCGGACGGCGGTCCCGAGCGACCCCGGATGAGCCACGCCCCGTGCGTGACCACGCCGGAAAGCCCGGACACCGCCCCGGCCGCAATCCGCAGCTCACCCTCTGGTGAATCACGGATCAAGTCTTAGGGCAACGTAAGCACCTCGGCCCCGCTGTCGGTGACGACCAGCGTGTGCTCGAACTGAGCCGTCCGCCTACGGTCCTTCGTCACGACCGTCCACCCGTCGTCCCACATGTCGTACTCGTACGAGCCCAGCGTGAGCATCGGCTCGATGGTGAAGGTCATCCCGGGCTGCATGACGGTGGTCGCGTTCGGGTTGTCGTAGTGCGGAATGATCAGCCCGGAGTGGAACGACGAGTTGATCCCGTGCCCCGTGAAGTCCCGTACGACCCCGTAGCCGAACCTCTTCGCGTACGACTCGATGACCCGCCCGATGACGTTGATCTGCCGGCCGGGCTTGACGGCCTTGATGGCCCGGGTCAGGGACTCACGGGTGCGCTCGACGAGCAGCCGCGACTCCTCGTCCACCTCGCCCACGAGATACGTGGCGTTGTTGTCGCCGTGCACCCCGCCGATGTACGCCGTCACATCGAGGTTGATGATGTCGCCGTCCCCCAACACCGTGGAGTCCGGAATGCCGTGACAGATGACCTCGTTGACCGAGGTGCACAAGGACTTGGGAAAGCCGCGGTAGCCGAGCGTGGAGGGATAGGCGCCGTGGTCGCACATGTACTCGTGGGCGACCCGGTCCAGCTCGTCCGTGGTGACCCCGGGCGCGATCTTCTTCGCGGCCTCGGCCAGCGCCCGCGCGGCGATCCGCCCGGCGATCCGCATGGCCTCGACCGTCTCGGGGGTCTGCACCTCCGGACCCTTGTACGGCGTGGGGGCGGGCTTTCCCACGTACTCGGGACGCCTGATGTTTCCCGGGACGGGACGGGTGGGAGAGAGCTCCCCTGGTACGAGCAGCGACTGGCCAGACATGCCAGCGAGTCTAACCAGCGGCCGCTGGGGGACGATGACCCTGGCGAAAGGAGCCGTAGCCATGGCCCTGTTCAAGAAGCGCAAGGTCGGCAAAGCGGGCGAGTGGTACTACTGCCTGGAGCACAAGAAGGTCGAAGAGGGCCCCGAGTGCCCCGCGAAGGACCGTATCGGCCCGTACGCGTCCCGGGGTGAGGCCGAGCACGCGCTGGAGATCGCCCGCGAACGCAACCTGGAATGGGAAACGGACCCCCGCTGGCACGACGGCGCTCCGCGCGGCGGGGAGGACGACTGAAGCAGGCAGTGGCCTGCGTGTCCGTCACCTGCGCAGCCAGTGGCCGGCCGCCTGCACCCAGGTGGTGAGCAGGGCCTCGTCGCCCAGGACTTCGATGCCCTGGGCGGGGCTCGGTGAGCGGCGCTGGTACAGGAGGAGCAGGAGGTCCTTGAGCGGGCCGCGCACGGCGGTGGCCGACTTCTTGTGGGCGTGGCTCCAGGTGAACGGGAGCCCGGTGAGGTCGATCAGCCACTCCCCGGTTCCCTCGGGGGCGTCCGTGGCGTGGAAGTGGAGAGTCCGGCCGGGGCCGAGCAGCGCCTTCTGCTCGGCCGCCGACTCGTAGGCCTGCGGCAGGGTGCTGAACTCCATCCACTCGTCGAGGCCGTCGAGCGCGACGTCCGCGTCGAGGGTGTACGTCGCGCCGACCGCGGCCGTCGCGTCGAAGCGGTGGATCACGGTTTCGTACGTCATGCGGCGGGCCCAGAAGAGCGGGGTGCCGCCGGGCGCCACGGTCCACACCGCGACGTCCGGCCCCGTTTCGCGCAAGGTCTCCGCGAGCCGGGCGGCTCCTTCCATGAGCCAGTCGGACAGCGTGCCGAGGTTGTCGTCCGCGTCCGGCTCGACGAGGTTGACCTGCTCGTCCGAGACGGGTCCGGCGGCCCGGGTCCGCACGACCGTCTCGGCCCAGCGATGCGTGCCGCCGACGTGGCGGAGCAGGTGGGCGAGGGTCCAGCCGGGGCAGCCGGGCACGGGCGACGTCGCGTCCGCTCCGTCGACGACCGCCGCCAACTGGGTGGTCTGGTCGATGATTCGGGCAGCGTAGCGGTCGAGGAGGGGGCCAGGACTCGTCATTCCGTCACGTTAACGGGTTGCCTCCGGCGGTTGGGCGGGTTGGGTTCGTTGTCGGGTGCGGGTTCGTGGTGGTTGCTCGCGCAGTTCCCCGCGCCCCTTAGGTCCGGTGGGTGGGTCGGGGCCGCGGGCCGGTGCGTCAGCCCGTCGCAGGCCGGGCATACGACCCTGGCCTGGTACACGGTCCTGGTTCTCCGAGACAGAACCTACGCGACGGGCATACGACGCACCGGCCCACGGCCCCTCCCGCCGGTGGCAGGGTGCGGGGTTCGTCGTGGCTGATGAGCATGATGGTTGGCGGTTCCAGGGACGCGCCCTTCAGGGGCGCGGGGAACTGCGCGACCAGCCACGACGGACCCGCAGTCGAGATATGCACCTCAACCCACCTCCCCCGTAGTCGACAAACCGCCGACAGCCCGCCTGTAGGCGGGCTGTCGGCGGTTTGTCAGTGGCTGCTGGCACCTTTGGCGGCATGACGCGAATCGACAACAACCCCAACGGCCGCGCACGCAGCGCGGTCACCGTTAGGGGACTGGTCAAGCACTACGGCGAGACCAAGGCACTGGACGGCGTGGACCTGGACGTACGTGAGGGCACCGTGATGGGCGTGCTCGGGCCGAACGGCGCCGGCAAGACCACCCTCGTACGGATCCTGTCCACCCTGATCCAGCCCGACGCCGGCCAGGCGACCGTCGCCGGCTACGACGTCGTACGACAGCCTCGCCAGCTGCGCCGAGTGATAGGGCTCACCGGCCAGTACGCCTCCGTCGACGAGAAGCTCCCCGGCTGGGAGAACCTCTACATGATCGGCCGCCTGCTAGACCTGCCCCGCAAAGAGGCAAGGACCCGCGCGGACGAACTGCTGGAGCGCTTCTCGCTCACCGAGGCGGCGAAGCGCCCGGCGGCCACGTACTCCGGAGGGATGCGCCGCCGCCTGGACCTGGCCGCGTCGATGATGGGGCAGCCGACCGTGCTGTATCTCGACGAACCGACCACCGGCCTCGACCCCCGCACCCGCAACGAGGTGTGGACGGAGGTCAAGCGCATGGTCGGCGACGGCGTGACCGTACTGCTCACCACCCAGTACATGGAGGAGGCCGAGCAGCTCGCCTCCGAGCTGACCGTCGTGGACCGCGGCAAGGTCATCGCGAACGGCGCCATCGACGACCTGAAGGCGAAGGTCGGCGGCCGCTCCCTGCGTATCCGCCCGGCCGACCCGCTTGAGCTGCACCCGCTCGCCGACGCGCTCGACGAGCTGGGCATCACCGGGCTTGCGACCACCACCGTGGACACCGAGACCGGAACCCTCCTCGTCCCGGTCCTCAGCGACGAGCAGCTCACCGCCATCGTCGGCGCCGTCACCGCGCGGGACATCACGCTCGCCTCCATCACCACCGAACTCCCCAGCCTGGACGAGGTGTTCCTGTCCCTCACCGGCCACCGCGCGAGCGCCCCGCAGGACGCCGTGCCCGCCGACGACCGCGAGGAGGTCGCCGTATGAGCTCCCACCCGTCACCCACCACCACCCCGAACGAGGCTCCCCCAGAGCAAAAGGCCTGGGGGGATCCCCATCGCGCCGCCCCTTCGAACACCGTTTCCACCACCGCCGCCACCGGCACCGACGACGCCCGCATTCCACTGCGCGGCCACCTGCGGCACACCGGCGCCCTCGTCCGCCGCAATCTGCTGTGGATCCGGCAGGACCCGGAGTCGATGGCCGACGCACTGCTGATGCCGGTCATCTTCACCTTGCTGTTCGTGTTCGTGTTCGGCGGCTCGATCGGGCAGGCGCTGGGCGGTGGACAGGACCAGTACGTGCAGTACGTGATCCCCGGCATGATCGCGATGATGAGCATGACGCTGTCCCAGGGCGTCGGCACCGGCTTCTCCCAGGACTTCAACTCCGGTGTCATGGACCGCTTCCGGTCCCTGCCGATCGGGCGGGGCTCGGTGCTCTTCGCGAAGATCTCGGTGGAGCTGCTGCGGATGCTGTTCGCGACGGCCGTCCTCATGATCGTCGCCGTCGCGGTCGGTTTCGACATCACCGACTGGCCCGGTCTGTTCGCGACCGTGGCACTGTCCACGGTGTTCGCATCGTCGATCATGTGGGTGTTCCTCACCCTGGGCGTGATCATGAAAAGCGCGCAGTCCGTGCAGGCGATGGGCTTCCTGGTGCTGTTCCCGCTGCAGTTCGGCTCGTCGATCTTCGCTCCGACGACGTCGATGCCGGGCTGGCTGCAGGCCTTCACCGACTACAACCCGCTGTCCACGCTCGCGGACGCCTCGCGCGGCCTGATGGTGGGCGGGCCGGTCGCGCACGATCTGTGGGTGACGCTGGGCTGGTCGGTGGCGATCACGGCGGTCATGGCACCGATCGCCATCCACAAGTTCCGTACGAAGAGCTGACGTTGACGTACCCGGCCCCGCGTCGGGGGCGTCAGATCAGGGCGGCGGCCTCCACGGAGGTGAGGCCGCCGCCCTCCGCGTACGCCGCCTCGTACGCCTCGTCGCCGAGGACGGCGCGCGTGCGCTCCACCGCCCGCCGGTACACCTCGCGCTCCTGGGAGGACGAGACGTGCCGGGGCGGCTGCAGCGCGTCGGCGGCGCCGAGGCAGCGGGCGGCGTCTCGGGCGCGGGAGCCGCCGTCGACGCGGGCGAGGGCGTACGCGGCGGTGAACAAGTACGCGGAGCGCATCTGCGGGGCGATGGCCTCGGACAGCGGGTCCTCGGCGCGTTCCAGTGCGCGTCTGATCGTGTCCAGGGACTCTGGGTAGCGGCCGTCGACAGCCTCCAGCCAGGCCTCGGAGCCGAGGATGTACGCGTCGAAAATGATGAAGTGGGCGATCTTGAACTGCTCGCGCAGCAGCCGGAGTTGCTCGCGCGCCTCGGGGATCCGGTCGGTCATGCTGAGCACGCCCGCGAGGATGAGCCGGGCGAAGGGCCCCGCCTGCCCGGACCCGCCGCCCATGCCCTGGTCGATCACCTCGCGCACCAGGCGCTCGCCACGCTCGGCCTCACCCGCCTCGATCAGCGCGCCGCCGAGCCGAGCGGTGAGCACGGCCATCTGGGCGTGGGCACCGAGGCGTTCGGCGCTTTCGATCGCCGCCTCGTAGTCGGCGGCGGCCAAGCCGTACTCGCCCCTGCGTTCATGCGCCTCACCGCACGCCGAGAACGCCTCGGCGGTGCCCCACAGGTCGCCGAGGCGGCGGTAGATCTCCAGCGACTCGTCGGCGTCGCGGGTGGCGTCGCCCTCCCATTCAGTGCGGTTGGCGAGAAGGTTGGCGCGCGTCTCCAGATTGGCGGCCAGATCCCACTCGTATCCGGGCACTCCACGGCAGGTGTCGACGGCGGCGTTGAGAATCGTCCGCACCCGCTCCATATCACCGGTGAGCATGACGGCGTAGAACCACAGCGAGCCGGGGAAACGGCACGCCTGCGGCAGCCAGGGCTCGTACGTCCCGGCGATGGCCCGCAGCTTTGCCTGCGCCTCGGGTGTCTGCCAGGCATCCAACTCGGTGTCCATGCACGCGAGATGGATCAGGTGCATCTGGCGCCGGGCCTCGTCGAGAACCTCGCCGGTCCACGGCGGCGGTGTGGCCGTGCAGCGCTCCCACAGCGGGACGACGGGCCGCACGGGCTCGCTGAACGGGTCGGGGCCTAGGGACTGGACCTCACGGCACCAGTTGCGGGCGACGATGCGCAGGTCACGCATCTGCCAGTACCAGGCCATCGACAGTACGAGGCACAGCGCCTCCTGCTCCTCGCCTGCGGCGACGGCGTGGTGCAGGGCGGCGCGGATGTTCTCGCTCTCGCGCTCCAGGCGTTCGATGGCGGCGAGTTGACCATGGCCGCGCAGTAACGGGTCGGTGGTACGGGCGAGTTCGCGATAGTACGTCAGATGCGCGCGCTCGCCCGCCGCCCGCCGCCCGGACTCGTCGAGCCGCTCGCCCGCGTACTCGGCGACGGTCTCCAGAAGCCGGTAACGCATGTCGCCGTCGCCCGAAGGGGCCGCCACGACAAGGGACTTGTCGACGAGCGAGCCGAGCGCTTCGAGCGTGCCCGGCCCGCAGACCGCCTCCGCGGCGGCGAGGTCACAGCCGCCGGCGAAGACGGACAGCCGCCGCAGCACGTCCCGTTCGCCCTCGTCCAGCAGCTCCCACGACCAGTCGACGACGGCCCGGAGCGTCTGCTGGCGGGGCAGGACGGTACGGCTGCCGGAGGTGAGGAGCAGGAAACGGTCATCCAGCCGGTCGGCGATCTGCCGGGGCGTGAGCATCCGCAGCCGGGCGGCGGCGAGTTCGATGGCGAGGGGGAGACCGTCGAGGCGCCGGCAGATCTCGGCCGCCGCCGCAGCGGTTTCTTCGTCGGCCTCGATCCGGAACCCCGGCCGGGCGGCGGCGCCCCGGTCGGCGAGCAGCCGCAGCGCGTACGGCTCCGGCAGCGGCTCCACGGGCCGCAGCAACTCCCCCGGTACGCCGAGGGGTTCGCGGCTGGTGGCCAGTACCGTCAGTTCCGGGCAGCGCTCCAGCAGCGCCTCGACGAGCCGGGCGGCGGCGTCGACGACGTGCTCGCAGTTGTCGAGGATCAGCAGCATGCGCCGCTTGCCACAATGCTCGGCGAGCCGCTCGACGGGGTCGTCGTGCCGGTCGGATCCGGCCCGCATGGCCTCGGCCCCGGCGCCGTACAACACGGTCTCGCGGGCACCGACGGCGGTGAGCACGGCCTCCGGTACGGCGTCCGGGTCGTCCACGGGCGCGAGCTCGGCCAGCCACACCCCGTCCCGGACGACGTCCCGCACACTCTCGGCGGCCTCCTGCGACAACCGCGTCTTCCCGGCCCCACCAGGGCCGAGCAGGGTGACGAGCCGGGCGGTCGCGAGGTCGCCACGGATGGCCTCGATGTCGGTTTCCCGGCCGACGAAGGAGGTGAGACGGGCGCGGAGGTTGCCGGGCGCTGCCACCGCGCGGTCGCGGGGCGGCGCGGCGGAGCCGGGGGCG
>NZ_BAAGPS010000052.1:0-36196 GCF_054783935.1 Streptomyces pseudoechinosporeus | reverse complement strand
CACCGCGCCTCCACCGGTCGAACGGACGTCACCGCACATCCAACCGCCACGACCACCAACCCCGCGAACATACGCGGTCACAGCACTAGCCTAAATTCATTACGGCCAGCGGAACAGCTGTAATCACTCGGACACCGACTGCTACATCCCGCCCCCTCCCACCTCGAACCACAGCAACTTCCCGGCCCCGCACCCGAGCAGGCGGTCACCGAGAGGCCAGCCACCCCACAAACTCGCGTACTCCTGCACGAGGAGCAGCCCGCGCCCACTTTCCTCGTCCGCCGGGGCAGGCGGGACTCGGTCGCCGGGAGGCCTGTCGAAAGGCGCGGGGATGTGCGGGCTGCTGTCCCATACGCCGACCCGCAACCGCTCATCACCCAGCGCGGTCAGCCGCAGGGAAGCGGGGCCTTTGGTGTGCCGGTAGGCGTTGGTGACCAATTCGGAGGTCAACAGCTCGGTGATGTCGATGAGTTCGGGCAGACCGTGCCCATTCAGAGCGGCCCGCACGGTCATACGTGCGACGCGTGCAGCGCGGGGGTCATGGGGCAGGCGAAGGGCGTACGACCAGGTGCCGGGCGGGGCTACGGTGACCATGAGTGCCTCCGGGAGGAAGAGGAGGGGGACTTGAGCTCGCTCAACTGCGGCGCCGGGCGGTGTCATTGCCACGGGTGTGGTGCGCTTCCGGCTTACAGGCGGGGGCAGTTGGGCGGTACGTGACTACCGTAGAGCAGGTGGTTAGATGGATCTAACCTTTTGCGCAGGAAGCATCCAGGCTTCACTCGTGTGAGGGAGAAGGGACGCCGCGTCGCGGCCAGGAAGGAAACGCTTTGCCGCCCACCAGCAATCCGACCCTGCGACAACGGAGATTCGGCGCCGAGCTGCGCAAACTCCGTGAACGGGCCGGGCTCACAGCCACCGGCGCCGCCGAGCTGCTCGGCGTCAACCAGGCGCGCGTCAGCATGATCGAGACCGGCCGCACACCCATCAGCGCCGACCGGGTCCGCTCCATGGCCAACGTGTACGACTGCTCGGACGACCGGCTCATCGACGCCCTCGTCGCAATGACGGGTCGGCGGACTCGCGGGTGGTGGGAGGAGTACCGCGAGCACCTGCCCGCCGCACTGATCGACCTCGCCGAACTCGAGCACCACGCCACCGGGCTACGCGCGGCACTCATCGTCCATATCCCGGCCCTGCTGCAGACAACGGACCACGCCCGAACCCTCTTCCAGCAAGTGGCCCCACCCATGCGCCAGTACGAGATCGAGCACCGCCTCACGTTGCGCATCAAGCGGCAGGGCGTCCTGCACCGGCAGGCCCCGCCCCCGTACTCGGCGATCATCCACGAGACGGCACTCCGCATGGGTTTCGGCGGCCCTGCCGTCACACTCGGCCAGCTCAAGCACCTGATCGGCATGAGCGAGCTGCCCAATGTCACCGTCAGGGTGGTCCCCTTCGGAGCGGACCACTTCCCGACCACGGGCCAGTCATTCGACTACGTCGAGGGCCCCGTCCCGCAACTCGACACCGTCCAGCTGGACAACCACCACGGCGCCTGTGAATTCCTCGACGCGGAGGCACAGTTGAGTAAGTACCGTTCCGTGCTGGACCGCATGGAGTCGTGCGCCCTCAGCCCCGCCAAGTCACGCGACTTCATCCACCGCCTCATCCGGGACACGTGAGAGGGACCAACTGTGCACCTCATCGACTGGCAGAAGTCCACGTACAGCGGCGACGGCTCGAACTGCCTTTACATCGCCACTACTTCCTCCGGAACGATCTACCTCCGCGAAAGCGACGAACCCGAGGTCGTCCTCCTAACAACCCGCCCTCGCCTAGGTGCGCTGATACGAACTCTGAAGACCCAACCGTCGTCCCCACCCACCACCTGAACGATTGGAAGCTTTGGGACACCCAAACGCCGCTCCCCGAGTCCCAAACCTTCCAATCACCGATGGTCCCCGCTCGGCCAACCGCCCCTCTGAAGAGGACAGTTGGCCGCAGCATGGGTCCGTCACCGCGGTCAGCGATTGACGGCCTGGATCTCCTGCACGATCACGTCCTGCTCAGCACCGAACTCGCCGTCCGGGAGAGGCTGTTCCGCATCGACACCCGTGCCGACCCACGAGATCTTCCAAGTGACCGTGGCCGTGAGGGGGTACGAGCCGTCGCCCGAGGAACGCAGGTACTTCACACCACACGGCGGCGTCTCGTCAGCCTTGCCCTTGGCGTACGGTTCGCCAATCCTGCCGTTGTTGATCTCGCACTCGCCGGAGGCGGGGTAGGTCTCCGCATCCTCAGTACCCGGGTCGATCTTCAGCGAGACCGGCTCCGCGGTCGTGGTCGCCTCGATACCAAGCACCGGAACGGACGCGGTGACCGAGACGGGCTTGAAGTCGGCACCATCCAGCCACGCCCAGGTCGGCAGATTGACCTTGGTCGTGCCCTCGGGCGCCAGCGTCACCTCGGTGCCGGGCACCTGGATCTCGGCGTACGCGAGCTGGGCGAGGATCTCGGGAGTGACGGCGTTCTCGATGTTGGCCGGCGGAGGGTCGCCCTCGTCGACCCAGAAGGGCGGTTCGGTGCACGTATCCCAGCCGTCCGGGTAGTCCTCGTCGACGTACGAGTCCCAGAAATAGCCCTCGCCGGTCTTGTCCTTGTTGAAGTCCTTGTACGGCTCGCCGTTGACATAACGGTTGCGCTGTTCGCTGTCCCACTGGCCGCCGGTGGACCCGGCTTCCCAGACAGGTTCCATTGTCTTCTGGAGCTGCTCCGGCGTGTACTTCGGGGCGTACCAGCAGGGGGGCGGGGTCCACGACGTGGTGGAGGTGACGGCTCCGGCGGATTCACCGCTGCCGTTCTTCGACCGGTCGAAGACGACGCCGCCGACCGTCGCCGAGAGCGTACCGTCGTCACTGGCATTGCCTTTCGGGCCCGTAGTCAGGGTGTCATCCAGGTCGTCAGCATGCGCCGCACCTGGAAGCAAAAGGAGAGGCAGTAGCGTGCCGACGGCAACTAGTGCCGGGCCCATCTTCAACTTGCGCGTCACGGCTGACATTTGTCACTCCCCCGCTGAGACACGATATCCTGAATCACCCAGACGCCCTTGTCGTTCTTCTTGAGCGACGTGTGGTAGATGACGTAGCTCTTTGCAGTGACCTTGGTCTTCGCGACCTTGTTGGTCTTGAGGTACTTGGCGTACGCCTTGCCTTGGTCCTCGCAGTAGCTGAGGGAAGCCGTCCCGTCGTCGGCGACGTTCAGGACTGGTTCGTAATAACGGTATGTCCCAGTGGTCCGGGCTTTTTCGTCCACGTAGTTCTGGACGAACTTCTCTGTCGCGAAAGCCGCCTCTCCCTCGTAGTAGAAGAGATAGGCCTTGTCGAGCGGGTCCTGGTTGGCGATGGCCAGGTCCACCGCCTTGATGGACTGCTCGGCATCGGACAAGATCGCGTCCTTGTCCTTGTCGCCGGTCTTCGACCACTCGAAGGTGTACTTGAGGTCCGACGGCAGCTCGATCTTCGGCCGCTCGGCAGATTCCGTCGCGCTCTTGCTCGGCGACGGGGATGCCGGTTTCTCGCTACCGGTGTCAGCACCCGCGATCTTGTCGTTGTCCTTGGAACTGTCGCTGTCGCCGCCGCCACAGGCGGACAGCGTCAAAGCCGCAGCGGCGGTCAGCGTGATCGCTGCGAGCAAGGTGGGGCGGCGGTTCACTGACGACTCCCGGTGGGGCGAGGGTTGACATGAGCGGAGTAACGCTATCGATGCGGCGGTGGTGACACCAGAGCGAATTACGTCGAGGGCAGCTCGGCACGAGCCTCAAAGCGCCCATAAGCCCACCAAATGACAGCCATGAGGCTTCTGTTGAGCGATCCCGGGAAACGGCACCACCGCCGCCTTGGCCAGTGCAAACCATCGGATTGCGTCGTCCGCACCTGGCTCGATCTTCAACGAAGCGGACACAGCTCAGTAACAGACGGAGATCCGGTTAGCCTCAGGGCTGGCACTTCGCACTCCCCCTCTGAGACTGCATCCGCTCGGTAACCCAGACACCGCTCTTGTTCTTGCGCAGGACGCTGGCGTAGATCACGTAGCTGTTCTCGGTCACCGGCGTGACCTCGGCCTTACCAGTCTTCAAGTCCTTGTTGTACGCCTTGCTCTGGTCCTCGCAGTAGACAAGGGCTGCGGTGCCGTCATCCTTGATGGCCACAGTCTCGTTGTAGTACCGCGTGATCCCGGTAGTGCGCGCCTCGTGGTCAACGAACTCCTGGATGTACTGCTCGCTTCCGGCAGCGGCCGTCCCCTCGGAGTAGAAGATGTACGCCTTGTCGAGCGCGTCCTGCTTGGCAATGGCCATGTCCACTGCCTTGATGCGTTGTTCGGCATCGTTCAGGACGGCGTCCTTGTCCGCATCGCCTGTCTTCTTCCACTGGAAGTCGTACGTGACGTCCGACGGCAGCTCGATCTTCGGACGCTCGCCGGAATCCGTCGCGCTCTTACTCGGTGACGCCGAATTCGCGCTTCCGGTATCGGCTCCCGCGATCTTGTCGTTGTCCTTGGAACTGTCGCTGCCGCCGCCGCAGGCGGTCAGCGTCGCGGCCGCAGCGGCGGTCAGCGAGATCACTGCGAGCAGGGTGGGACGGCGGTTCACTGATAACTCCCGGTGGGGCGAGGGTTCATGTGAGCGGGGCAACGCTATCCGCATTTCTTGTCCCCCCGCTTCGAGATCAGGTTGGTGGTCTGCCAAACGCCCTGGCCGTTCTTCTCAAGACGCGTGTTGTACAGCACGTAGGGGCTTTCGCCCGAAGGCGTCTTGTCGACCTTGTTCGTCTTCCGGTCTTTGTTGAAACCCTTGCTCTCGTCCGAGCAATAGACGACGGACGCCGACTTTTCGCCGGACAGCGTGACTTGAGGGGCGTAGTAACGAGTCGTGCCCGTGAAGGAAAGGTTGGCGTCCACATACGCCTGAACCCACTCCACCGCACCGGTCAACGCCTTGTCCCGGTAGTAGAACGAGAGGCCCGGCGCGCCGGTATCGCCGCGCAGGATGGCATCGTTCGTCGCGTCGATGCGCCTGGCAGTGTCCGCCAGAACGGCGTCCTTGGTGTCGTCGCCGGTCTTCCAGTCCTCGTACTTGTCCGTGACGTCCGACGGCAGTTTGACCTGAGGGCGATCGAATGCATCGGTCGCGCTCCCGCTTGGCGACGGCGACTCCTCGCTGCCGGTGTCGGCACCCGCGATCTTGTCGTTGTCCTTCGAGCTGTCGCTGTCACCACTGCCACAGGCGGACAGCGTCAAGGCCGCAGCGGCGGTCAGCGTGATCGCTGCGAGCAGGGTAGGGCGGCAGGTCACTGGCAGCTCCCGGTGGGGCGAGGGTCCGTACGAGCGTGGCAACGCTACCGACATCGACCGCCGCATACGCTGGGCCCCCTCCCGTCACCCTCACCGAGGGTGACGGGAGGGGCGTCGGCCGCGCTGGTCACCGGTCACCGGATCCTCTTGGCCAGTTTCACCAGTGCCTCGTCCGCTGTATCCGCCAGCAGTGCCACGTCGTCCATTCCGACATAAATTGCACCGTTATCTGCCATCCCGAGAAGCTGGTTCTGAAGCGCCCGTCTTCACGCATAGGGATCTATCGAAAACTCCGGGTGATCACTCGGGAAGTCATCAGGGAAGAAACGAATACTAAGCGCTCCTGCCAGAAGACCCAGCACCACGCCCGTAGAAGTCTTGCCTGAGATCACAAAGTCGAGCTGACCGGCTTGAATGACAACTGTCGGCCAACTCTCGGCATCACAGATGGGAATCCACAGCAGCGAGTCGCCATTATCGGTAACTCCCCATTGAATGAGTTCTTCCGGGGCAGTACGGTGGTGGCTCAGGGCCTGACGCAGAGCAGGTACGTCCTTGCCGCGAAGGATCGACTGCATTACACGGGTGTTCGTATCGATATCAAGATTCGCATTTTCCGCGCCATTCGCGAAGATCCACAAAAATTCATCGAAACACCCGGTGCCGTACGCGGCGATCAGATCGTCATGATCGCCAGGAATGGTTTTCTCCGGTCGCTTACAGCGAGACGGATTGAGGTTTGGCGGAGGCGGACAGAACGCCGTGAGATTCAGTAGCTCATCCGCCATGGTTCACTCCGGCCATTGAGTTATTCGAAGCCCTCTGAGGTGGCGCATCGCCGATCGTCGACACCTCCTGCCAAGCAGCGCGCCGCCCGAACCGCCGACTATTTCATTGCACTGGCAGATCAGAGTCGCAAAAAAGACACACAAAATATGAGTCTTTCACAGTGTTCCAGTTGCGACAGGACGGGCAACGCCGAAAAACGATCCTGTGAGTATAGCCAGACCCATGGTCGATCCCCGCCCGGTCGAGACTTCTCTCGACTGCCACCCAAGACTCGACTGCGGGACAGTAGCCGGTCGACTGGTTACTGACAAATGTGGCCTCCCACCTCCCATCTTTCGCAGTCCGCGAGAAACCGATCTCCCCGGCGGCGAGGACGGGGCCGCCGTCAGCGCATGCCACATGCTCGGACCTGCGCGGAGCCAAGCGCAGGACGCCAGAGGGGTCCACGATAAACGTGAAGGGCTCGCTCAGTTCGTCACGATCACGAGAGGTGAGGAAACCTTCGAGGTCTTCTGCAGATTCAATTCTAAATCCCGTACCGTATCGAACGAGTTCCTTTATCTCCGCAGGGCCAACGTATTCATATTCGACGGGGTGGAAATCTTCTTTCAACAGTCCATCCGGAAGTCCTGGATCCGAGAAGGGGATCCGCAGTTCGAAGGCTGAGAAGCTGCCACTTCAAGGAGTGCCTTGGGCGTTCCAGGGCCCCATGTGTTCCAGCCCTCCTGGAAAAAATACTCGGTCAGCACCGGACCTCTCGGGCCTACTGACGCGTTGTCGTCAATGAAGCCAGCCAGCGTGCGAAGGAAATTCCTCACCTCACCTTCTTCGGGTGACGCATTTTCGCTGGACCAACAGCCCATCCACCCACCCCATTTGACGCGATTCGCATTTCTCACGCACACCCAAACCCTACCTACCCCCGAGGCCCCATCATTGAAGACGTCAGCAACCAAATCCCGCGCTTCATCCAACCAGACCTGTTTCACGCCGATCACCCCCGAATCGCAAACTCGATTAGGATATCCGGATCCATTTCTCCCGATTCGATCCGTCGAACTATTTCTGCAGTCCGGTGGTGGCCTCCCGTGATATGTATCTGCGATCCCGGAAAGTTCACTGAGTCACCTGGAGCCCAGTCGCGGTATCCGCTGATCGGGTCATCCCCCTGAGGGCCTCCGAATCGAAGCAAATCCTCATTGGGGAGATTTCTGACACCTCCATGTCCCGCCACCTCTCCTCCAAACATCTGTGCATCAGTCAGTGGATGACTGGCGATTCTATTGTCGACCAACTCTCCGGCTCTGACGTAGAACCTATCGTAGCGAGAATGAACTGGAAGGTCGGCAAGATGTTCATTGGGGTACGGAGAAAGGCCGAGCGGATCGGTTCGTGTGTGCGGGTTCGTTACGTAGGCGACGTGGTTGGGCGCTGGCGCAAGGCCGAGCGGGTCGGGGGTGACATAGCGGGCTGTTTCCGGGTCATAGTGACGGAAGTAGTTGTAGTGGAGGCCGGTTTCTGGGTCGAAGTACTGCCCGGGGAAGCGGAGAGGGGCGTAGGCGGCTGCTGTGGTGTTCCACGCGGTGGCACCCCACAGTGTGCTGCGGGAACGCCAGGCGACTTCGCCCTGTTCATCGACGAGTTCGCTGGGGGCACCAACGAGATCAGTGACGATGGCGAAGAAACGGGAGTCGATCTCTTCCTGGGGCGCTTCGGCCGCTGTGATGCGTTCCGTCTGGGCCATGGGGCGCAGGCCCTGGTGATCCCAGGTGAGGATGACGGGGCCCGGCAGGGATGGCGTGGTCGTCGTCTGCTCGCAGAGCGTCGCGCCATCCCAGGTGAAGTCGACCCGTTCGACGACTGTTTCGCCGTCGTCCGCCACACGGAGTTTCGCCGTACGGCGGCCCAGGGGGTCGTAGGTGTAGCACCAGCGGGTGCCGTCCGGAGTGATCACCGACGTAAGGCGGTCCTCGGCGTCCCACTCATAGCGCCAGGTGTCCGGTTTGCGGGACAGGCGAGTCTTCTGCCTCAGGACGATGCGGCCCAGCTCATCGTGCTCGTAGCGGACCTTGCCCGCTCGCATGATGCGGGTGCCCTCGTAGGTCCGCTCACCGACGGCCTCCTGACCGGGGTGGGATGTCGGCCAGGACGCAGAGGTCTGGTTGCCCGTCTCGTCGTATGCGTACGTCTCCGTCCAGTTCGCCGCGTGCACCGCCGTCACCCGGCCTACCGCGTCCAGGTCGAAGCGGCGTGACCCGGAGAGATGGTCGTCGATTCCGAGCAGGTTGCCGTCGGCGCGATAGGTATACGCGCGGTGCTGGACGGCCTGCCCACCAGAGGTCGTCGTCGCTTGGGCGGTGAGGCGACCCAGGGGATCGTATGTGTGCGTCAGAGCGAGTGTCTCGCCGATGGTGCGGGTCAGTTCACGACCGGCCCGGTCGTAGGTGAAGTCGATCGGCCGCCCCGACGAGACCATGCCCGTGCGGTTGCCCGCAGCGTCGTAGGTCCACGAGCTGCTCGCGCCGCTGGGCGTCATACGGCCCATGCGTCGGCTCAGCTCGTCGTATGTGTACGCCACCGTTCGGCCATTGACCGTCTCCGAGCGGAGTCGGCCGAAACGGTCCCAGTGGAAGGTGACCGTGGCGTCAGGGTTCGCGGCCTGGGTCAAGCGGTCGGCGAGGTCATACGCGTACGTCGTGACCTGGCCCGCCGCGTCCTTGCGCGTCACCTGGCCCAGCGCGTTGCGCTCGAACGTGACCATCTGGCCGAGGGCATTCGTGCGGGACGTGACTCGGCCCACCGGGTCGTGTCGGTATGTGAGCGTGCGGTCGTCGAAGTCGGTCTCTGACACAAGGTTGCCGGCTGCGTCGTATTCGTAAGTCCACGTCAGGCCCTGCGGATTGGTGACGTTGGTGAGGCGCAGTGCCGTGTCGTGGGCGAATTCGTACCGGACGCCGTCTGGACCTGTGCGGGCGGTCAGCAGGTCGAAATGTGTGTACTCGAACCGCGAGACCGCACCCATGGGGTTGATGTGGCTGGTGCAGTTGCCCTCGCCGTCGTACGTCCACGACTCGCTCGTGTCGTCGTGCGCCGTACGGCGGGCCAGATAGCCCTCAACTGTCCACTCCAGGCGGGTGACAGCGCCCGTCGGGTCTGTGATGCCGTTCGGTCGGCCGAAGACATCGCGCTCGTACCGTGTGACCGATCCCAGCGGGTCGGTGATCTCGACCGGCAGGCCGGAGCGGTCGCAATGGACTGTGGTGGCATGGCCAAGGGGATCTGTCACGGACGCGAGGCGGCCGGCCTCGTCGTAGGTGAAGTGTGTGGTGCCGCCTGTGGGATCAGTGACCGCAGTGCGGTTGCCTCGCTCGTCGTATGCCCGGCTGTGGGTTCTGCCGTCAGGGCCGACGATCGCGCTCGGAAGGCAGTGTTCGTTGTATTCCGCCCGAGTCTCGCGGCCGTCGGGGCGCGAGATCACGGTGGGCTGGCCGTTCGTGTTGTTCACGAAGCGTGTGCTGTGGCCGAGTGCATCCGTCTGCGACAGGACGTGGTGGTGCTCGTCGTACTCGGTCTTCGTCACCGCGCCGAGTGGGTCTATTTCGGCGATGACCTGGCTGTTGCCATTGACGACGAAGCGGGTGACGGCGCCTTCCGGGGTGGTGACGGTGGTGATGCCGCAGTCGGGCCAGGCGGGGTCGGTGCCGTCGTAGTCGAGGGTGATGGTGATGTGACCGGCCTCGCCGCCCTCGGCGATACAGCGGTCAAGGTCGTCGTAGGTGTAGGCGTAGCGCCCGTTGTTGGTGTCGGTCCAGGATGTGATGCGCAGGCGCTCGTCATAGGTGAACTTCAGTGGCAGGCCCGAGGAGTTGATCGTTTCGGTGAGGTTGCCGTCGGTGTATCCGTAGCGCTTGATCGTGACGTCGGAGCCGTCCTCGGCGGCGTCGGCCAAGCTCAGGGCGGTGACGCGGCCTTCGTCGGTGGTGAGCTTGAGGTGGTAACCACCGCTGTGGCGGAGAGCAAGCGGCGTGCCATGGTCGTCGTAGTCGAAGGCGAT
Source organism: Streptomyces pseudoechinosporeus (assembly GCF_054783935.1). Lineage (NCBI taxonomy): Bacteria > Bacillati > Actinomycetota > Actinomycetes > Kitasatosporales > Streptomycetaceae > Streptomyces > Streptomyces pseudoechinosporeus. Next base: position 26,004 of record NZ_BAAGPS010000052.1, on the reverse strand, counting down.
GGTGTTGTGGTTGCGGTCGACGATGCGCGTGATCGGGGCTATGCCGTCGGCGCGGAGGGCGAAGTGTCGTGCGTGGCCGGTCAGCGGGTCGTCGACGCGGTAGTCGCCGTTGTCCAGGCGGTACAGGGGCCAGCGGGGTCCGGCCTCGGGTAGGACCGCGGTCTCCGGACCAGTGGGGTGGGGATAGGCGAGCAGGAGGCCGTCCTCGGTGACGAAGACGATGCCGTCCGCGTCGATTTCCAGGCGCTGGTCGATGGTGGATGCCCAGGTCGGGCCGAACCACCAGCCGCAGCGGTAGTCGGAGGCCACGCGGCGGGTGAAGGCGAGCGGCAGAACGCCGAAAAGTTCCACATCGGTCTGCGGCAGATACATGGCGCCGGTGGCCATGTCGACAGGATCACTGCCCTTGGAGCGGACAACGCTCTTGAGGCGGTTGTACGCGCCCTTGGCGCCGTCAGCGATCGCGCCTTTGGCGCTCTTGCCGAGTCCGCGCACTGCGGCGGCCATGCCCTTGAGACCCATCGCGCCAGCAGACTTGAGGCCCTTGGCGAGGCCGCCGAGGGTGGTCAGGCCCTTCATGCCGGGGATGCAGTCCAGTGCCGCGAGCCCCACATCCCATAGCGAGGCTTGGCCCTTCGCGTATTTGTTGAGGGTGTCCGCCAGCACCACCAGGGCGGCGATCAGCACGATGGCGCCCAGGATCGGCCCGCCGATGATCATCGCGATGATGCCGACGACCGCGACGACGACCTTGCAGACCTCGACGATGGTGTCCCAGTTGTCGGAGACCCAGTCGCCGACCTCCTCGTACCAGGCGCGGTTCTGGATGCCCGCGTCCGAGGCCTCCTCCAGCTTGTTCTTCGCCTCCCGGGCGGCGTCCTCGCGCATCTGCCGCGCGTCCGCCGCCATCTTCTTCGCCGCATCCAGCGCGCTCTGCGCGGCCGTGACATCCGACTGGGCGGACGTCTGCGCGGACTTGGCGCTGGTCGCATCCCTCGTGGCGGCCCGCACCTTGGACTCATCCGGCTTCGGCACATCCTTGCCCGCCGACCCGGGATCGTCCTGGTACTTGTCGGCCTCCTTGGTCGCCCGGGTCACCCACGAATCGGCCGTCGACAGCCGCGACTTGGCCGACGCCAGATCCGCCTGCGCCTCCCGCCCCCTGACCAGCGCCCGGTCCGCCAGCGCCTGCGCCCGCTCCAGCTTCGGCCAGTACGCCGCCAAGGCGTCCCCGGCCAGGTCGTAGGACTTCTTCAGCTTCTTCAGGTTCTTCGGGACCCCGGAGAACTCCTCCCGGAACACCTCGGCCGTCTTGCCCACCATCGCCAGGACGGCACCCTCGTCCGCCATCCCCTTCACCAGCCGCAACGCGTCCTGCACATCATCGGCGAAGGCATACAGCTGCCGGGCCAGCGACCGCACCCGCTCCGGATCCCCCGGCGTCGGATCCCTCTCCAGGTCCAGCACATGCCAGTCCGTCGGCCGAAACCCCACCACGCCGCAACCCCCGTCACGTCCGCCCCAGCAACAACCGTACGCACAAGCGAAGCTATCGCACGACGCGGCGGCCAGGCGATGGCGTTCGCCGGCCCGAGATCCGCCTCACGCTCGGAAGCGGAGGGAGGAGCCTGAGGAGGGCCTCAGCCCCGGGCATAGGACGCATCAGGCGTCCAACAGTTCCTCCAGTGCGTAGGCGTAGGCCCGAAAGCCTGCCTTGCCGCTCTCCGGTGCGCTCGATTTGGGAAGGAGGATGCCCGGCAGAAAAGCGACCCGCCACGTCCTGAACGTGCCCTCAGCAGTACTCCGCCCCGCATCGTCCGCGAGGGCGACAGCACTGTTGAGAGCCTCGACGACCCCTTCCGCGCCCTGGCGTGCGTCCCTTCCTTCGACGATGGCGGCGGTGACCAGGGCCTGCAGGAAATGCGCCAGTTGCAGATCAGCCCCCATGCAGCACATGCGCCGCACCGCCGACGGTTCCTCGAGAGCTTCGAGCCGATGGGGCGAGAGCTTCTCGATGCCGCCGGACCAGAGGAGCAGAGACGGTGCCGTGATCTGGTGGTCCCGCAGATACCCCAGTTCGTCAGCGATCGCCATCGACACGTCGCTGAATCCACCGATCTCACGGACGGCGGCGAGCAGTTGGTCCACCTCATCCCTCCGGCGGCTCACCAACTCACCTACCGAGGCCTCGGCAACTGCCCACGTGCCGGTGGCAACAACCGCGCCGATCTCCACGATCCCGCCGAGCGGCCCAAAGATCTCGCGGGCAAGTCTCTCTTCCGGGACGGGGACGGTCTGTCCTGACACTTCACAGGCCTCGCAAGTCTCTGGCTTCGACGCATACGCGGCATCCAGGGCGTTGTCGAACGTGACTGGGAACATCTCGTCCGTTGGCGCATTTGGCGCCGGGTGGGCGTTCGCCCCAGGGCGCCCCCGGAGTTGAGGGCTGTGCGGCGCGGTTGTTCACTCAAGAGCCCTGTACTCGGCTGACGGCTCGGCCAGTTCGGGCCGCTCCAGCGTGTACCGATCCCCGTGAATCCTCAGCATCGCCCAATGCCACGCCTCGTCATGAAAGACAAGCCCACGGTACGGCGTATCGATCGGCTCGTAGGGGTAGCTCTCCAAGGCTTCAGCCCAGGCCTCCGCCGGTGTCAGACCGCCATGCCGCCGCATCACCCACGCATAGCCACGCCGCTCGGACTGCAGATACTCGCAGTACTCCGCCTCGCTCCACGTCATGCGGCGACCCTAGAGGGTTCGCTGCAGGCCCAGGAGTCGTCACTCATCGCCAAGGGCGACCAGGTTGGGGCGAACTCACGTCGCCACACGCCGATCCCGGGCACCGGTGGCGTGCAGGCCCATCCCCTCGGTACACGGTAGGTCAACGGAGACCACCGTTTTCCCAGTGGAGGCGCATCGGAGGTCATATCCCCGCTGTCCACCCGACTCAGATGCCGATGAGCCGGACGCGGTCACCGCACAGCCGGGCCATGTCATCGACGTCGGACGTCAGTACGGCCACTGGACCCGGCTGGCGCAGTGCCGCCTCGGCGACAGTGGCGTCGATCGCGTACTTGTGGCCGTGCAGACCTGCCGCCTTGAGCAGTTCCGCGGCAGCTTTCGCCGCATCCTCGGTGACCGGCTCGACCTTGACGCGAGACAGCGTCCATCGCAGCCGAGGCATGTTCACCCGCGCATGGCTGACTTCCACGATGGTGTTGGCTCCGATGACGAAATCGGCACCCATCGCGTGGAACACCTGGAACATCGCAAGGATCTTGCGATCCTGTGCGATCCAGGCGGAGAGTCCTTGGGAGTCCAGGACGACGGTCTCGACGTGCTCGTTCACGCAGCGCTCGCCGACCCGTCGGCGTCCGTCGTTCCGAAGATCTTGGAGCGAGCCTCCGCCAGCTCCTCCTCGGTGAAGGCCCCGTGTTCCTCCTGGTGGCGCAGCAAGTCGGCACCGAGCAGTTGGTGCCGCAGCTGACGCGCCACTGCCTCGGCGACATAGCCGGAGACGTTGTCGGTGAGCTTCCTCAGCTCGGCGACCTGCTCGGTCGGCAGTGTCACCGTGATCCGTGTCGTATCCGCCATGACGCGAGCATACTGCGATATGCGCGCCCAGACGTCTCAGTCCGGCGTGCGTCCGCACACGGTGGGCCGCAAGGTCGTTGCGTGGACGCCCGGCACCGCCGCAGCTACCGCGCCCGAGCCCGCCCCCGTGACCCTGCCCCCGACCGCCCCCGCCCCCAACTCCCGCCCTTCTTCGCCCCATCCGGCCAAAGCCGAGGCCCCCGCTTGGCCGCCAAGTCCTCGAGCCAGCCCACGCCCACGATCATCAGGCCGATCAACGGCCATACCAGGACGAACATCCAGAGGGTGTACGTCGTGGTCAGGGCGTTGGACAAGCGGTCGTCCATGAACGGGAGTTTGTAGAGGGTGTCCAGTAGAGGCACCGTCGCCATGATCAGCAGGTTGTGCCAGAGGTAGATCGTTACGGCGCGGTTGTTCGACAGGGTGATCAGTTTGTCCCAGTGGGCCAGGCGGCCGGGCAGGGTCTGCCAGGACGGGGAGTACTGGAGCAGGATCGCGACGAAGCCCAGGGACCAGGCGGCCTGGGCCAGGGGGATGTCGTTCAGGTCCCAGCCGTCGGGGCCCAGGTGGCCTGAGGCCCACCACAGGCCGAAGGCCATCAGGAGGACCGCGATGGAGACCACCGCGTAGCGCGGGATCTTCTTCAGTACGCCCTCCTGGTGGGCCATGCCCAGGATCCAGCAGCTGCCGTACACCGCGAAGTCCGTGACGGCGTTGCCCGTTTCGCCGGGGATCTTCACGATCCCCGTGCCGACCACCGCCGTCAGCGCCAGCGGGGCCAGCAGCGTTGCCCACGGGACGCGGCGGAACGCCCACAGCAGCAGCGGGGAGGCGATCACGAACCAGAGGTACGCGCGCAGGTACCAGAGCGGGCCCGCCGCCTGGACCGCCCAAGTCTGTTCCAGCAGGCCCGACTCGGAGCCGATCTGCCAGGGGTAGGGCGGGGCGCCGATCGGGATGACGTAGTTGACCACGCCCAGCCAGCCCAGGCCGTCGCCGTCCTTGGACGGGTTCCAGCCGCCCACGAACATCATCGCGAGCACCATCGCGCTGAACGCCCAGAGCGGCGGCAGGAGTCGGCGGACACGGCCGCGGATCACCCCCCACGCCGGACGGCTCAGCGAGCGCGCCATCAGGGCGCCCGCCAGCGCGAACATCACGCCCATCGACGGGAAGACAACCGTCAGCCAGGCCCAGCCGAAGATGTGGTAGACGACCACGCGGACCAGGGCTATGGAGCGGAGAAGATCGAGATAGCGGTCACGGCCCGGACGGGTCGGTGACGGTTTGGTCGATGCCTTGGTCCTGGTATCGGACGGGGCCTCGGCGGCCAGTACCGCTGCCGCCTCCGGCACCTCCGACAGCGGCTGCGTCTCGTCCCACCTCTGCTGCGGAATCGCCTGCGTGGCCTGGGGAGCCTGCGGGACGTGCCCATTCCCGTACGACTGCCCGGGTATCTCCCCGTTCGGCTGCCCGTACGTCTCCTCATACGACGTCCAGTACGAGTTCTCGTACGGCGACGCACCCGCCCCCGTGCCCTCCCCTTCCCTATACCCCTGCGTCATCCCACCGGCCTCCGCTCATCCCCACGCGCCGCCCGCTGCCCGGGCACCGCACCAGGAGCCGAACCACCCGGCGCCGACCCCACAACCCCCGTGCGCCGCAGCTTCTGCCAGCGCAGCCGGCCGCCGGTGAGGGCGGTGATCCAGGACTGGAGGAGGACGACGTACATGAGCTGGCGGTAGAGGAGCTGCTGCAACGGCAGCGAGATGAGATGGGTCATGCGTTCGCGGTCGAGGCGGAAGGCGTACGCCGCGCAGACCGCCTGGATGGCCAGGACGCCCAGCCAGGCGCCGATCGTCTTTCCGGTGGGGCCGAAGACGAGCCCGTAGATGAGGAATACGTCGATCAAGGGGGCCAGGAGCGGCGCCACCACCATGAACAGGGAGACCAGCGGCATGCCCACGCGGCCGAAGCGGCCCGAGGGGCCCTTCTCGATGATCGAGCGGCGGTGCTTCCAGATCGCCTGCATCGTGCCGTACGACCAGCGGTAGCGCTGGGACCACAACTGCTGGACGGATTCCGGTGCTTCGGTCCAGGCGCGGGCGTTCTCCGCGTACACGACGCGCCAGCCGTCACGGTGCATCGCCATCGTGATGTCCGTGTCCTCGGCGAGCGTGTCGTCGCTCATGCCGCCGACGCGTTCCAGGGCGGAGCGCCGGAAGGCTCCGACCGCGCCCGGGATCGTCGGCATGCAGTGCAGGATGTCGTACATACGGCGGTCGAGGTTGAAGCCCATCACGTACTCGATGTGCTGCCAGGCGCCGATGAGGGAGTCCTTGTTGCCGACCTTCGCGTTGCCGGCCACCGCGCCCACGCTCGGGTCGGCGAAGGGCTGGACGAGCTCGCCCACCGTCGCCGGCTCGAAGACCGTGTCGCCGTCCATCATCACGATGAGGTCGTAACGGGCGTTCGCGATACCGCGGTTGAGTGCGGCGGGCTTGCCCGCGTTGAGCTGGCGCACGACGCGTACGTTCGGCAGGCGCAGGCCCTCCACGATGCGGGCCGTGCCGTCGCTGGAACCGTCGTCGATGACGATGACCTCGATGGGATGCTCGCTGGCCATCAGCGAGCGCACCGTGTTCTCGATGCACTTGGCTTCGTTGTACGCGGGAACCAGCACCGATACGGGTTCGGTGACCGGTCCGCGGGGGCCCCAGCGGAAGTCGCGGCGCCGTACGCGGCGGGCGTGGACGGCGGAGAGCAGGAGCATCAGGCCGAAGCGGGCGAAGACCAGGACGCCGATGATCGCGAGGCCGACGACGAGGACGCTGGTGATCCTCTCCGAGGCCTGGACCGCGTACACCCACGCCTTGCCCTTCCACAGCTCAGGGCCGGTGACCTTGGTGTGGGCGCTCTGTGCGCCGAGAGCCTTGGTGAGGTTCTCGAACTGGTAGCCCCTGTCCTTCATCTGGGGCAGGAACTTGTCGAGCGCGGCGACGGTCTGCGAGCGGTCACCGCCGGAGTCGTGCATCAGGACGATCGCGCCCTTGTTGCCCTTGGGCGTGGCGTTGCGGATGATCTTGTCGACGCCCGGCCTGCGCCAGTCCTCGCTGTCGGTGTTGTTGACGATGGTGATGTAGCCCTGGCTGCCGATGTACTCGGTGACCGGCCAGGACTTGTTGTCCATGGCGTCGGCGAAGGAGGAGTACGGCGGCCTGAAGAGCGAGGAACGGATGCCTGCCGCGCCCGCGAGCGCCAGCTGGTTCTGGGAGAGCTCCCAGTCGATGCGGCGCTTGGACTGGAGGGAGAGGTCGGGGTGGTTGAAGGTGTGCAGGCCGATCTCGTGGCCTTCGTCGACCATGCGCTCGACGAGGTCCGGATAGCGCGAGGCCATGGTGCCGGTGATGAAGAACACCGCGTGCGCGTCGTGCTTCTTCAGTACGTCGAGGATCTTGGGCGTCCACTCGGGGTGCGGACCGTCATCGAAGGTGAGGACCATACGACGGTCCAGTACGTCGTCCCGGCTCTCGGTGCCGCCACGACGGGTGTCGATGACCGGGCCGCCCTTCAGGACCTCCTGGGGGACCCGGTCGTTGGCCGCGGGGGAATTGATGCGGTAGTCCGCGAGGATCTCGCTGTGGACGAAGCCGCGCAGCATCAGCATCGCCATCAGGGCGACGAGGATGAGCGAGGGCAGCAGGTAGCGCATGGGCAGGCGACGACGGCGTACTGCGCCGGAGGCCTTGTTGCGACGGCTGGAGCGAGATGCCATCAGAGGATGATCTCCGGGGAAGACGGGGCGGGGGGCTGCTCGATGACGTCAATGACACCGATCGGTTCGACGGAGGCCGTGTCGCCCGCAGGCTGGCCGCCGGCGACGGAGTCGGAACCGTCTGGCGGGGGATCGACCGTGGGGTCGTCGGTCGGCGTCGGGTCCGGGTCCGGGTCCTGAGTCGGCGTCGTGGGCTCGTCGGTGGGGTCGTTGGTGGGGTCGGGCCCGGTCGGCGGGTCGACGGTCGGCTCCGGCTCCGTGGCGGGGTCCGAGGGCTCGGGCTCGGTGGGCTCGTCCGACTCCGTGGGGCTGACCGACGTACTCGGCAAGGGGTCGACGCCCGGTGCCGAGGTCGTACCCGGGTCGGCCGACGGGTTCGGCCCGGCCGAGGGGTTCGCCGGAGCGGACGGGTCCGCGGACGCGGGCGGCAACGTCGGGGAGTCGACCCTGCTGGCCGGCTTGTCGTCCTCCTTGCCCGGCACCGGGAGCCAGGGCGCGCTGGAGTTGCCCGACAGCAGCGTGACGATGATGACGACGGCGTAGACCGCGCAGGCGAGGCCGACGGCCATGCCGATACGGCGGTATCTGCGGCTGCGACGGCCCGTCTCGTCGACGAAGACCGGACCGTCCGAAGGCTCCTGGACGCCCTGCGCACCCCGGGGACCCTTGGCCTGCTGGACCAGCCAGTCCTCCAGGCGCGCGCCGGCGACGTCGAGCTGGACCGTGACCTCGTCTGGGTCATGAGCATGCTCGAACTCCGGCGGGGCGAACTGCCGGGTCTCTCCTATGCCCCGGCCGTCGCCTGATGGCTGACCGTCGCCACTGTCCTGCTCTGTGTCCTGCTCATCGCCTATGTGACGGTCGTTGTCGTCGCCGTCTCGGCTGTCTCGCTGTTTGGGCATGGATATATCGCCAGAACCACCATGAAACGAATCCCCCGCAGCTAGGCGGGTCGACGGATCTGCTCCGCCTCTGTCCGGCCGGTCGGTATGCCCCCCAGCCATTTGGGCGTCTTCTCGCCACTTTTCCACGCGCACGCACATCCCCCTACGGGACTGATCGGGCGCGTACGAGTCCGGGCACTACGTACCTACTTGTCCGGATCGAGTCCCCACTCGATCCGGGCGCCCCCCTGTTACCACATGCACCCGGCCCACGAATGTAGCGCACGTGGGAGTTATGTGCGTGCCACGTGTCAGGTGCATTGCGTCATGATGAGCTCATCCATGGCCGGAATCCATCCGTCTGCCGGTCGCCGGAGCCACCCCTCCGCCTCCGCCAGCTCCGCGGCGGCGGCACGGAGTGCCTCCATCGCGGGGTGCAGCAGCCCTTTTTTCCACACCAGTGACACAGGCGACAGGGGTACGGGATCGACGAGAGGCCTCCGTATCGATTTGGGCATGGCCGGAAAATCCACCACGGCGAGGACGGGGGTCCGCGTCTTGGCCATGATCCGCTGGAACTCCTGGGTCCCCACGGCGAGCGGCGCGGGCGGCGCGATCTCGATGCCGCGTCCCTCGAAGAGCTGCCGGGCCAGGTCGGTCCACTCCGGGGTACGGGGGTTTCCGGCGCCGGCGTACACGTACTCACCCGCCAGCGCGTCCAGCGGCACAACGTCCAGGTCAGCGAGCCGATGGCCCTCGGGCAGCACGATCGCCATCGGCTCGTACCGTACGGGCTGCTGCTCCAGGCGCTCGCGGATCGCCGGGTCCAGGCCCGCGAACCGGCCGAAGGACGCGTCGAGCCGGCCGGCGAGCAGTTCGGCCGCGGCGCCGGTGAGACCGCTCTCGAAGCGGGCCATCAGCTCGCAGTCGGGGGCGAGTTCGCGGGCCCGCGGCAGGATGCGCTCGCCCACCAGGCCCGGGCTGTTCACATCCACGAGCAGGGGGCGCTCGGCGTCCGCGGCCCGCCCGAACTCGGCCAGCAGCGCGTCCTGTGCCTCCAGCACGCGGCGCGCGTACGGGAGCAGCCGCTCGCCCTCGGGAGTGAGGGCGACCCGCCGCGTATTGCGTACGAAAAGGTCAGCCTTCAACTCCCGTTCCAGACGCCGGATATCACGGCTCAAGGCTTGCTGGGCGACGTACAGCCGGGCGGCGGCGCGGGTGAAGTGGAGCTCCTCGGTGACGGTGAGGAAGGCGCGGAGGAGGCGGGGGTCGACCGCGCCGGGACCAGGGGAAGACGGCATCCGGCGAACTTACAACTCAGGTGCGTCAATCGGTACGGAGTAGGTGTTGGACCGCTGGTCAGGGCAGCGGCGACGGTTGATTCATGCCGCAACAGTCTCCTGATCGCCGTGCGACAGATCGCCCTACGACCGTCCTCACCGTCACCGCCGACAGCTTGGTGGCCGCCGACTTCGGACCCCGGCGGAAGCCGCCTGGCCCAAGGCGGAAGTCCGGCGCAGGCAACTCCTACCGCCGCCTCTTCACCATCCCGGGCACCCGCGCGTTCACGATCGGGAATCTGATCGCCCGTCTCCCCATGGGCATGTTCAGTATCAGCGCCGTCATCATGATCGCGGGAACGCGGGATTCGTACGCCCTCGCCGGCGCCGTCACGGCGACCGGGCTGGCGGCGACCGCGGTCGTCGCACCCTGGACGGCACGCCTTGTCGACCGTTACGGGCAGGCGCGGATCGCCGTGCCCGCGACGGCGATCGCGGCGCTGGGCTCGCTCGCCCTGCTGCTCTGTGTGCGTTACGGGGCGCCCGACTGGACGCTCTTCGCCGCGTACGCCGCAACGGCTACGACACCCAACACCGGGGGCATGTCCCGGGCTCGCTGGGCCCATCTGCTGAAGGGCGATCCGGTCGGCCTGCACACCGCGAACTCCTTCGAACAGGCCGCGGACGAGCTGTGTTTCATGCTCGGGCCGGTGCTGGCCGCGTTCCTGTGCGGGACGTTCTTCCCGGAGGCGGGCACGCTGGTCGGGGTGGTGCTGATGCTGACGGGTGTACTGGTCTTCGCCGCCCAGCGGGCCACGGAGCCACCGGTGCGGGGTCGTCCTCGTACGGCCACGAAATCCCCGCTGCGCGCACCCGGCATGCCCCCTCTGCTGATCGGGTTCCTCGCCACCGGTGCCGTCTTCGGGTCGATGGAGGTGGTCACGGTCGCATTCGCGGATGCGCAGGGGCACAGGTCGGCGGCGGGTGTGATTCTCGGGCTCCAGGCGGCCGGTTCGGGCGCGGCCGGTCTGCTGTACGGGGTGCTGAAGCCGGCGGGACCGGCCGAGCGGCGCTATCCGTGGAGCCTCGCCGCGATGGCCGTCCTCATGTCGGGCCCGCTGCTGGCCGCCACGCTCACGGGGTCGCTGGTGATCCTCGCCGGTGCGCTGCTGGTGGCCGGGATGGCGACGGCTCCGACGATGGTCACGGCCATGACGCTGGTCCAACACCGCACGCCCGAAGGCCGGTTGAACGAGGGGATGACGCTGGCGGTGACGGGGTTGCTGGGCGGGATCGCGTGTGGTTCGGCGGTCGGTGGGTGGGTCGTGGAGCGGGTGTCGGCCGCCGCTGGGTACGGGATCCCGGTCGCGGCGGCCGCGGTCGCTCTGCTGATCGCCCTCGCAACAGCGCGACCTGGAGCTCGGTGAACTGCGTGGCCAGTGGTTGTCAGACCCCCGTCCTAAGGTGACCGCCATGGACATCACGGACGCGGAGCAGGTGCGGCTGGAGCCCTGGGCGGAAGGCGACTTCTGGCTGCTCCAGAGGACCAACAGCCCTGAGATGACAGAGCACTTGGGCGGCCCCGAGAGCGAAGAGAAGCTTGCCTCGCGACACCAGCGCTACCTCGGCCTCGATCGGGGGCAGATGTACCGGGTCACGCTGGCGGACACCGGCGAGACGGTGGGCTCGATCGGCTTCTGGGAGCGGGTGTGGCAAGGCAGGGCGGTGTGGGAGACGGGGTGGGGTGTGTTGCCCGAGTTCCAGGGGCGGGGGCTCGCCGTGAAGGCTGCCCGCGCGGTCGTCGAAGCGGCGCGGGCTCTCCGGGAGCATCAGTACCTGCATGCGTTTCCGAGCGTGGATCATCCCGCGTCGAACGCGGTGTGTCGCCGGGCCGGGTTCGAGCTGCTGGGTGAGGTCGAGTTCGAGTATCCGAAGGGCCACTGGAGCATGTCGAACGACTGGCGGGTGGATCTCGGCAGAGGGTGAAGAAGCTGACGGGGGAGCCGGCAGGCCTGCCCCGTCAGCAACCCGCCCGGGGAACTGCGCGGGTGACCCGGCGGTTCCCCGGGCGTTGAAAACCGTCAGTCCTGCACGACGATGTTGTTGCCCGCGCCCCCGGAGAGGGTGTCGGTGTCCGCGCCGCCGTACAGTTCGTCGTCGCCGGTGTTGCCCCACAGATAGTCGAAGCCGCTGTCGCCGTACAGGATGTCGTTGCCCCTGCCGCCGTACAGGTGGTCGTCGCCGACCCCGCCGCGGATCGTGTCGTTGCCGTCGTCACCGCGCAGGGTCTGGCCGCCCTCGCCGCCGTTGATCACGTCGTTGCCCACGCCACCTTCCGCGATGTCGCCGCTGGTGGTGATCGTGTCGTTGCCGTCGTCGCCGCGGACCACGGAGGCCGCGCCCGCGGTGATGATGTCGTCGCCCGCTCCGCCGCTGATGCCACTGCCGTCGACAGGGCCGGTGTGGGTCAGCCGGTCGTTGCCGGTGCCCAGGTCGAACGCGTTGGTGTGGAAGCCCTGGTCGGTGGAGTTCGTGATGGCAACGCTGTCAGCGATGTCGCCGAGGTCCATCCTCAGGGTGGTGTACGGGGACTGGCTGTCCAGGGCGGCGACCGTGCAGGAGACCTTGGCCCGGTCCGCGGGGTCGGGGTAGACGCAGCCGTTCCCCGCGCTGATCGGGACGATGTCCTCGATCACGTAGGTGATGGTCTCCTTGGAGCCGTCGGCGAACGACTCGTTGACGAGCACGTTGTTGAACTGGCCGGCGGCGGCCGTGTAGGAGAGCTCACGGCCGTTGTCGCTGACCACGGCGGTGGCCGACGACTCGGCGGCTCCGGCCGTGGTGGCCAGGGCGGTCGGCAGGGCGAGGCCCGCGCCGAGAGCCAGCGTCAGTGTCGTGGCGGTGCGTAATACGCGGCGGCTGACGAGGTGAGAACGCAACATTTCATGGCCTCCGTGAGGCAGTCGTGGTCAGTTGTGGTCAGTTGAGTTTCAAAAAGCCCCAACAATCACCTACGACTCACATGGCCCACCACTAGTTGCCTACGGCACGGAAGTTTGAAATCCGTTGAGGCGCCGTTCACTGGAGACCAACCGACCCCACACGACCGAAACCCCCACCCCCACTTCACGCCAATCCACGCCCACCCCATTGACGCGCCCCCAGCCCCCACATACCTTCCCCCGTCGAAGCGCTTCGACATCACGTATCGAATCGATTCGATGAACGCTGCGTGATGTCCCGATACCCATCCGACTCCCCTGGAGGCACAGGATGTTGACGGCACGAAGGCGTGTGGTGGCGGTGGCCGCGGCGGCTCTGAGCGGAGCCCTGCTGCTGGCCTCCTGCGGCGACTCGGACAGTGGGTCTTCCGATGGGAAGACGCTGAAGCTGTGGCACTACGAAGGGCCGGACAGCGCGATGGGCGTGGCCTGGGCCGAGGCGATCAAGGAGTTCGAAAGGACGCATCCGGGCGTCGAGGTGAAGTTCGAGGAGAAGGGCTTCGAACAGATCCAGAAGACGGCTCCGATGGTCCTCAACTCGGACGACGCCCCCGACATCATGGAGTACAACAAGGGCAACGCGACGGCCGGACTCCTCTCCAAGCAGGGGCTCCTCACCGATCTCACCGGCGAGGCCACCAAGCGCGGCTGGGACAAGAAGATCAGCTCCGGCGTGCGCACCACCAGCCAGTACAGCACCGACGGCGTGATGGGTTCCGGCAACTGGTACGGGGTTCCCAACTACGCCGAGTACACGATGGTGTTCTACAACAAGGACCTCTTCAAGAAGCACGGCATCGCGGAGCCCACCACCCTCGACGAACTCACCGCCGCCATGGACAAGTTCGTCGACGAGGACATCACCCCACTCGCCAACGCCGGCGCCGAGTACATGGCCCATCAGTACCTCTACCAGCTCGCGCTCACCAAGGCGGACCGCGCCTGGGTCGACAGTTTCGAGCTCTACAAGGGCAAGACGGACTTCCACGACGCGGCCTGGACGTACGGCGCGGAGACCTTCGCGGACTGGGTGAAGAAGGGCTACATCGCGAAGGACACCAGCGGCGCCAAGGTCGAGGACGCGGCGGTCTCCTTCATCTCCGGCAAGAACCCCATCCTGTTCTCCGGCAGTTGGTGGTACGGCCGCTTCGCCGCGGAGAACAAGTTCGACTGGGGCACCTTCCTGTGGCCGGGCTCCGAGATGACCCTCGGCTCCGGCGGCAACCTCTGGGTCGTGCCCAAGGGCGCCAAGAACAAGGAGCTGGCGTACGACTTCATCGACATCACCATGTCGGAGAAGATCCAGAACCTGCTCGGCAACAAGGGCGGCGTACCGGTCGCCGCCGACACATCCGCCATCACGGACCCGCAGGCCAAGACGCTGATCGCCAACTTCGACTCGCTGGCGGAAAAGGACGGTCTGGCCTTCTATCCCGACTGGCCCGTCCCCGGCTTCTACGACGTCCTCGTCTCCGAGACGCAGAAGCTGATCACGGGCAGCGCGTCGCCGGACGAGTACCTCACGGCACTTCAGGAGGCGTACGACAAGGACGTACCGAAGCAATGACGGCGACCGTCGAACGGGGCGGGCGGATCGTCGAAAAGCGCTCCGGGACCAGGCACCCGCGCCGCCCCCGTGACTCGTACGCCCTGTTCCTGCTCCCCGGAGTGCTCGCCTTCCTCGCGGTCGTCGTCGTGCCGTTCCTGATGAACACGGGCGTGAGCTTCACCGACTGGCAAGGCGTGGGCTCCCCGGAGTGGTCCGGGCTCGCCAACTACCGCGAGCTGATGGACGACAGCGAGTTCTGGGCGTCCTTCCGGCACAGCCTCTTCATGGTCGTCGCCATGGCCGCCGTACCGACCGTCATCGGACTCGTCCTCGCCGCCGCCCTGTTCGACTTCGTCGGCAAGCACTTCGGGACGAAGACGGCCGCTGTGCTGCGCGCCTGCTTCTACCTCCCGCAGGTGCTGCCGATCGCGGTCGCGGGCATCGTGTGGAGCTGGATCCTGGCGCCGGACAACGGTTCGCTGAACGAGCTCCTGAAGGCCATCGGTCTCGAAAGCCTCCAGCAGGACTGGCTCGGTGACCCCGACTTCGCGCTCTACAGCGTCATGGGCGTCATGGTCTGGGTGCAGATCGGCTTCCCGCTGGTCGTCTTCATGTCCGGACTCCAGCGCGTGGACCCGCAGTTGTACGAGGCCGCCGAGCTGGACGGCGCCGGATGGTGGCGGCGGTTCTGGCACATCACGCTGCCGCAGATCCGCCCGGAGATCTATGTGGTCCTCCTGTGGTGCACGATCGCCGCGCTCAAGGTGTTCGGCGCGGTGTACGTGCTCACCAAGGGCGGGCCCGGCGGGGCGACCAATGTGCCGTCGTACTTCTCCTTCACCACGTTCTTCGAGAAGACGCAGGTCGGTTATGGCGCCGCGATCTCGACCGTACTGACCGTGATCATCCTGGCGCTGGCCCTGGTCGGTCTCAAGCTCCAGACCCGCGCGGAGGACGCCGAGGAAGGGCTCATCAGATGACCGAGGCAAGGCTCATACGCCGCTATCCCGTCCTCGTCGCCCTCGTCATCGCCGCCGCCTTCATGGTGCTGCCGTTCCTGATCGTCGCGGTCAACGCGGTGAAGTCCCCGGCCGAGTACTCGGCGAACGGCCCCCTCAGCCTTCCCGACGGCCTCTATCTCGACGGCCTGAAGGACTTCTGGGAGCGCGTCGACTTCGGGCAGAAGCTCGTCAACTCGATCCTGATCAGCGGCAGTGTGGCCGTAGGGGCCGCCGTGCTGTCCGTCCTCAACGCGTACGCGATCGGCATCGGCCGGATCAAGGGCCGTACCTGGGTACTGGCGTTCTTCGTGCTCGCGAACATGCTGCCGCAGGAGGCGCTGGTCTACCCGATCTACTACCTGAGCAAGGAAGCCGGCATCTACGACACCCGGTTGAGCGTGATCATCGTGTTCACGGTGATCCAGGCAGCCTTCGGTACGTATCTGCTGTCGTCGATTCTCGGGCAGTTCCCGCGCGAGATCATCGAGGCCGCCCGGATCGACGGGGCGAACAAGTGGCAGGTGCTGTGGCGGATCGTGGTCCCCGTCAGCCGGCCGACCATCGGCGTACTGCTCGTTCTCTTCTTCATCTGGACCTGGAACGAGTTCCTGCTGCCGCTGGTCATGTTGATCTCCAACGACAACCAGACCGTGTCGGTCGCGCTCGGCGTGCTCCAGGGACAGCGCCTGATGGACGCCACGATGACGAACGCGGCGGCCCTGCTCGGCGTACTGCCCGCCATCGTCTTCTTCCTCGTCTTCCAGCGGACGCTCACCCGCGGCATCGCCGTGGGCGCGGTCAAGTAAGGGGTGTGCCCGTGAAGTTCAGCGACGGCTACTGGCTGCTGCGCGAGGGTGTGACCGCGGCCCATCCGGTCGAGGTGCTCGATGTCGCCGCCGAGCAGGGCACGTTGGAGATCCACGCGCCGACCCAGCCCATCCGCCACCGCGGCGACCTGCTGAAGGGACCGGTCGTGACGATCAGCGCGCATGCGCCGATGCCCGATGTCATCGGCGTGACGTTCACACACTTCGAGGGCGAGGAGCCGCGCGGGCCCCAATTCGAGGTGTCCAAAGAGGAGTTCGCGGCGGTGGCCTCGTACGACGACGAGTACGCGACCCTCACCGCGGGCGCCCTCTCCGTCAAGGTCTCCCGCGACGGCCCCTGGCACATCGACTTCCTCGCCGACGGCCGCACTCTCACCAGCAGTGGCCGCAAGGGCATGGGCATCATGCGGGACGCCGGAGGCGGCCACTATCTCCGCGAACAGCTGAACCTCGGTGTGGGCACGAACGTCTTCGGGCTCGGCGAACGCTTCGGGCCCCTGGTCAAGAACGGCCAGGTCGTCGACATGTGGAACGCCGACGGCGGCACGGCCACGGAACAGGCGTACAAGAACGTCCCGTTCTATCTGACGGACGCGGGCTACGGCGTCTTCGTCGACCATCCCGGCCGGGTGTCGTTCGAGGTCGGCTCGGAGACGGTCTCACGGGTCCAGTTCAGCGCCGAGACCCAGCAGTTGACGTACTACGTCATCTACGGGCCGACACCCAAGGACATCCTCCGCAAGTACACGGCACTCACCGGCCGCCCGGCCCTGCCACCCGCCTGGTCGTTCGGACTATGGCTGTCGACGTCCTTCACCACCTCGTACGACGAGACCACCGTCACCTCCTTCATCGACGGCATGAAGGAGCGCGAACTCCCCCTCTCCGTCTTCCACTTCGACTGCTTCTGGATGCGCGAGTTCAACTGGTGCGACTTCCAGTGGGATCCGCGGGTCTTCCCCGACCCGGAGGGCATGCTCAAGCGGCTCAAGGACCGCGGGCTGCACATCTCCGTATGGATCAACCCGTACATCGCGCAGCGCTCGCCGCTCTTCGCGGAGGGCAAGGCCCTCGGCCATCTGCTGAAGAAACCGGACGGCAGCGTCTGGCAGTGGGATCTGTGGCAGCCGGGGATGGCGCTCGTCGACTTCACGAGCCCGGCCGCCCGCGACTGGTACGCCTCGAAGCTGGAGGCACTGCTCGCGCAGGGCGTCGACTGCTTCAAGACCGACTTCGGCGAGCGGGTCCCGGTCGACGTGGCGTACGCGGACGGCGGCGACCCGGAGCGGATGCACAACTACTACACGTACCTCTACAACCGCACGGTCTTCGATGTGCTGCGCAAGCACCGGGGCGAGGGGGAGGCAGTGGTCTTCGCACGGTCGGCGACCGCCGGCAGCCAGAAGTTCCCCGTGCACTGGGGCGGCGACTGCGAGGCGACGTACGAGTCGATGGCCGAGTCGCTGCGCGGCGGGCTCTCCCTCGGCCTTTCCGGCTTCGGCTACTGGAGCCACGACATCGGCGGCTTCGAGGGCACACCGACACCCGCCCTCTTCAAACGGTGGCTCGCCTTCGGACTGCTGTCCTCGCACAGCCGGCTGCACGGCTCGTCGTCGTACCGCGTGCCGTGGCTGTTCGACGAGGAGGCCGTCGACGTGCTGCGGCTGTTCACCAGGCTCAAGCTCCGCCTCATGCCGTATCTGTACGAGGCTGCCCGCGCCGCCCACGCGGAGGGGGTGCCGATGATGCGGGCGATGGTCCTGGAGTTCCCGGACGATCCCGGGTGCGCGCATCTGGAGCGGCAGTACATGCTCGGTTCCGATCTGCTGGTCGCGCCCGTGTTCTCCGACGAGGGCGACGTCTCGTACTACGTACCCGAGGGCACCTGGACCCACTTCCTCAGCGGGCAGACGGTCACCGGGCCGCGCTGGGTGCGCGAGAAACACGGGTTCTCCAGCGTGCCACTGCTGGTCAGGCCGGGTGCGGTGATCCCGGTCGGCGCCGTCGAGGACCGGCCCGACTACCCGTACGCCGACGGGGTGACCCTGCACGCGTACGGCCTGGAACGCGGCGCACAGGTCACGGTGCCGGTGGACGGCGTGACCTTCACGGTCGTACGCGAAGGGGACACGCTGCGGGCCTCGTCGAGCGATCCTGCGGCGCCGTGGGGACTGGCCGCCGGCGGACGGACGGTGCGGGCGAAGGCCGGGACCGGATTTCTGTCGCTGGAACTGAACTCCCCGGAACAGGAAGGACCATGGTGAAGATCACCGACGTGGCGCGGCACGCGGGGGTCTCCCCCAGCACCGTCTCGTACGCGCTGAGCGGCAAACGCCCGATCTCCGAGGAGACCCGGCAACGGATCGAGGCCAGCATCCGCGAGCTGGGCTACCGGCCGCACGCGGGCGCGCGAGCGCTGGCCAGCAGCCGGTCGAACGTGCTCGCGCTGGTCGTGCCTTTAAGGGCGGGCATCCATGTGCCGGTGGTGATGCAGTTCGCGGTGTCCGTGGTGACGACCGCGCGCCGGCACGATCACGACGTACTGCTGCTCACCCAGGAGGAGGGCGAGGACGGGCTGCGACGAGTCGCGGACACGGCACTTGTGGACGCGCTCATCGTGATGGACGTCCAGCTCCACGACCGGCGGCTGCCGTTGCTGCGCGCCCTGGACCGGCCCTCGGTACTGATCGGCTTCCCGGCCGAGCCCGACGGGCTCACCTGCATCGATCTGGACTTCCAGGCGGCGGGCGAGGTGTGCGTCGAGCATCTGGCGGGCCTCGGCCACCGGGTGATCGCACTCGTGGGCTCGCCGCCCGAGGTGTACGTACGGGAGACGGGCTTCGCCCAGCGGGTCGTACGGGGCTTCACCGCGGCGGCGGACCGGCACGGGCTGTCCTCCTCGGTGCACCCGTGCGAGGCGGACCCCGCGGCGGCCCGGCAGGTCGCCGAGCAACTCCTGCGCGAGCGCCCGGCGCTGACGGGTGTCGTCGTCCACAACGAGCCGATCGTCGAACCCCTCATCGACGCCTTCGAGCAGCTCGGCCTGCGCGTGCCCGGCGATCTCTCCGTCACCGCGATCTGCCCGGACGAACTGGCCGCCCGCGTCCGCGTCCCCGTCACCTCGATCGCCATACCGTCCGCCGAGGTGGGCACCGGAGCGGTCGAACTGCTGATGAAGAAGCTGGGCGGCGCGACCGTACCGGAGGCCACGCTGCTGCCACCGCGGCTGACAGTGCGGGAGAGCACGGGGCGGCGGCCCTGACGAGTCCTTACTCCCCGCCCGAGGCACGACGAAGGCCCGGTGGTCGTCATGACCACCGGGCCTTCGTCTCACATGGGAATTGTGGAGATGGCGGGAATCGAACCCGCGTCCAACGGTGCAGAACCAGGGCTTCTCCGTGTGCAGTTCGCTGCGCTTTTCTCGGCCCCGGCGATCACGCGAACAAGTCGCCGACGGGCCCAGTCACTGTTTGATTTCCCTCTTCACCCCGTGACCGGGATCGAGGTTTAGTTCCCTAGCTGATACCAGCATCCGGGTCGGGAACACTCCCAGGCTGGCACTCCACTAGTAGAACAGCTGCTCTGACTGCCTAATTAGGCAGCGAGAGCGAGCTTGTTCTGGGAGAGATCGCTCTTGGAATTGGCGATTATTTTTTTCGGCCTGTGGTTTACGAGATCATGGCCGCTTCCTCGACACGCTTCCCCTGCTTCGACAGCCGCTGTCGAAACCGATCATCCCCATGTTGATTTTTCAAACCACCGCACCCGCTGTGGGGTGCAGTCACCATCGTACGTGACCAACGCGGGCACGTGCCAGCGTATTCCCGTGGCGTCCGGGACTCCGGGACTACGCCCGCTGCCGCCGCCGTACCGCCGACACCGCGCGCTCCGTCTCCCGCCGGTCCTGCTTCTCGCGCAGGGTCTGGCGCTTGTCGTACTCCTTCTTGCCCTTCGCCAACGCGATCTCGATCTTGGCGCGGCCGTCCTTGAAGTACAGCGCGAGGGGCACGATGGTGTGGCCCGTCTCCTGGGACTTCTGCTCCAGCTTGTCGATCTCCTCTCGGTGCATCAGGAGCTTGCGCTTGCGCCGGGCGCTGTGGTTGGTCCACGTGCCCTGGCTGTACTCGGGGACGTGCACGTTGTAGAGCCACGCCTCGTGCCCCTCCAGGGACACGAACCCGTCGACCAGCGACGCCCGGCCCTGGCGCAGGGACTTCACCTCGGTGCCCATGAGGACCAGACCGGCCTCGTAGGTGTCGAGGATGTGGTAGTCGTGCCGCGCCTTCTTGTTCTGCGCGATCAGCTTGCGCCCTTTTTCCTTAGCCATAGTGCGGCCATTTTCGCACTACGAGGGGTCCCCTAGGCCACTCAATACCGTCTCGGCCCGTTCCAGGACGCCTTCCTCGACCTCCAGGTCGGGAGTGATGCCGCTGCCGTCGACGCTGCGCCCGGAGGGAGTGCGGTAGTGCCCGACGGTCAGCTCGGCGACGGAGCCGTCGGGAAGTCGGCTCGGCATCTGGACCGAGCCCTTGCCGAAGGTCCTGGAGCCCACGACGACCGCGCGTCCACGGTCCTGCAGGGCTCCCGTGAGGAGCTCGGCCGCGCTCATCGTGCCGCCGTCAACGAGCGCGACCAGGGGTCTGGAGGTGTCGCCGCCCGGCTCGGCGTGCAGGGCGCGCTGCTCGCCGCGTACGTCGTACGTCGCCACCAGGCCGCCGTCGAGGAAGGCGGAGGCGGCGGTGACAGCCTCGGTGACCAGGCCGCCGGAGTTGCCGCGCAGGTCGAGGACGATCCGGGCGCCGGGGGGAGACCCGCTCACGGCGTCCCGTACGAGTTCTCCGGAGCCCTTGGTGAAGGCGGCGACCTTGATCACGGTGACGTCGGCGGCGAGCTCGCGTACCGTCACGGACTCCGTGGACAGCCGCGCCCGGCGCAACGTTTCGGTCCACGCGCGCGTGCCGCGCTCCAGGCCCAGGGAGACGACCGTACCGGCGGCGGCGTCGGTGGCGTCGCCGCGGAGTAAGGCGACGACCTCCGTCACCGGCCGGCCGTCGACGCGCTTGCCGTCGACGCTGCGCAGCCGGTCGCCCTTGCGGATCCCGGCGGCGTCCGCGGGCGAGCCCTCCCGCACGCCGGCCACTTCGATACGTCCGTCGCGCTCACGCCGGGCCCACAGGCCGACGCCCGTGTACGCACCGTCGAGGGCCTCCTCGAACTCCTCGTACTCCCCCTCGGAGTACACCGCGCCCCAGCGGTCGCCGCTGCGGCTCACGGCGCGCTCGGCCGCCTCCACGGGCGACTTGCCCTCGGCCATCGCCTCGGCGGCGGCATCGGCGACGTCCTTGTTGTGTCCGGTCTTGTCGTGTCCGGCAGAGCCGACGGACGCGGTGCCGGTGGCCTGGGAAGGGGATTTCCGGTCGGAGGCGTCGAAAGAGCCGGTCGCGGCTCCTGCGGCGAGGACGCTCGCGAAGACCAACGTCAGGGCCGCCCCGCGGCGGATACGGCGGGGCGGACAGAACAGGTCTCGGCCTGACATGCCGGTGAGTCTAGGACAAGGCAAGGGGCCGTACGCCTCGTTGGCAGTACGGCCCCATTGGTATGCGTCACACCTTCAGGTACTTGCGCAACGCGAAGAACGCGGCCAGCGCGGGCATCAGCAGACTTGTGGCGAGGATGAGCGGCAGATACTTCAGCACCGCGTCCCAGCCGACGAAGTTGATCAGAGTCAGCTTCTCCGACAGGGCGAGTCCGTGATCGATGATGAAGTATCTGGCGATCACCAGGAACCCGCACGCGACCGTCCCGCCGATGAGTCCCGCGACGGCGGCCTCCATGATGAACGGCGCCTGGATGTAGAAGCCGGAGGCTCCCACGAGGCGCATGATGCCGGTCTCCCGGCGGCGGCTGAACGCCGAGACGCGCACCGTGTTGACGATCAGCATCAGGGCGACGACGAGCATCATCGCCATCACCGCGCGGGCCGCCCAGTTCATGCCGTTGAGCAGCTCGAAGAGGTTGTCCAGGATGCCCTTCTGGTCCTGCACGGACTGCACACCGTCACGGCCGTCGAAGGCGGTGGCGATGACCTGGTACTTCTCCGGGTCCTTCAGCTTGATACGGAAGGACTCCTGCATCTGGTCCGGGGTGAGCGAGCTGGCCAGCGGGGAGTCGCCGAACTGCTCCTTGTAGTGCTTGTACGCCTGGTCCGAGGTCTCGTGCGCGACGGTGTCGACGACGGACATCTTGTCCAGATCGGTCTCGATCTGCTTCTTCTGCTCGGTGGTGACCGCTCCCTTGGCACAGTTGGGGTCGGACTCCGCGTCACTCTTGTTGCAGAGGAAGATCGAGACGTTGACCTTGTCGTACCAGTAGCCCTTCATGTTGTTGACCTGATCGCTCATCAGGAGCGAACCGCCGAACAGGGCGAGGGAGAGGGCCACGGAGACGATGACCGCGAAGGTCATCGTCAGATTGCGGCGGAGACCGACGCCGATCTCCGACAGGACGAACTGGGCGCGCATGGCGTCTACTCAGGCCTTTCCATGGACAGCTGCGGGCGGGGCGGAGGGCCTGTGTCGGAAGTGGCCGTCCGCCCGAAGGGCGAGCGTGCGTGCCAGACGTCGCGAGGCAGGCGCCACTTCCGACACAGGCCCTAGTGCTGGTAGCCGTAGACGCCGCGTGCCTGGTCGCGGACGAGGCGGCCCTGCTCCAGCTCGATGACGCGCTTGCGCATCTGGTCCACGATGTTCTGGTCGTGGGTCGCCATCAGGACGGTGGTGCCCGTCCGGTTGATGCGGTCGAGCAGCTTCATGATGCCGACGGAGGTCTGCGGGTCGAGGTTTCCGGTCGGCTCGTCGGCGATGAGCAGCTTCGGCCGGTTGACGAAGGCGCGCGCGATGGCGACGCGCTGCTGCTCACCACCGGAGAGTTCGCCCGGCATCCGGTCCTCCTTGCCGCCGAGCCCGACGAGATCGAGCACCTGGGGCACGGACTTGCGGATCTCGCCGCGGGACTTGCCGATGACCTCCTGCGCGAACGCGACGTTCTCGCCGACCGTCTTGTTCGGCAGCAGCCGGAAGTCCTGGAACACCGTCCCCAACTGGCGGCGCATGTGCGGCACTTTCCAGTTGGACAGGCGCGCGAGGTCCTTGCCCAGGACGTGGACCTGGCCGTGGCTGACGCGCTCCTCACGGAGGATCAGCCGCAGGAAGGTGGACTTTCCGGAGCCGGAGGAGCCCACCAGGAACACGAACTCGCCGCGCTCGACCTCCAGGGAGACATCCCTGAGTGCGGGGCGGGTCTGCTTTGGGTAGACCTTGGAGACATTGTCGAATCGGATCACGGATGCACCACGAGTCAGCGGGGGTAGGTGAGCGTGACCATACGCGAACCCGGTGGGCGGGTGCAGTCACCGGTCGGGGTTGCGCGAGGGTTGCACGTTTTGTCACACATGGGAAGGGCTCGAATGCGCCAGGACCGCAAAGGATAAGGGGACACGAGCCTAAATCCGGGGAACCTGGCACAGTGGAGGGGGAACGTTCTCGTTCCTGAGAGCGTTGAGAGCGTTGTCTACGTGAACCGGTGCAAGGAGGGCGAGCGCATGACGTACGACCGGTTGGTGTGCGCGAACTGTGCCGCGCCCGTGAATGAAGGCCGTTGCCCTGTCTGCCGTGCGAACAGGGAGCGGCTGCAGCAGGAGAGCCCGTTCGCGGGCCTGAACCCCATGGCGCTGATCGCGCTGCTGGCCGTACTGATCGCGGCTGTGGCCCTGCTGGCGCACCAGACCGCGTAGCGAGCGGCGAGGCATTACGCGCACAGGCGTTAGGTGCACAACGAGAAGGGCCCGGAGTCCAGGATCCTGGACTCCGGGCCCTTCTCGCGTACGTACGCCTAGGGCACGTCAGCCCCTGACATGCGTCAGGCGGCGGCGCCGCGGCCGTTCATGAGGCGGGGCAGCAGGCGGAAGCCGATACCACCGGCGATCATCGTGGCCGCACCGACCAGCAGGAAGGTGGTCTCGGCGGCGCCGGTCTCGGCGAGTTCGCCGCCGCCACCGGTGCCCTGAGCGGAGGTGTCCGAGGCGCCCGTGCCGGTACCGCTGCCGGTGTCGGTCAGGCCCTCCTTGCCCTCCTCCTGCTCGACGGGCTGCGAACCGCCGTCGGGGTCGGTGTCGTTGCCGCCACCGCCCGTGCCGTCGTCGTCACCCGGGTCGGTCGGGTCCTCGGCGGGAGGCTCCTCCGCCGGCGGCTCCTCAGCGGGAGGCTCCTCGGCGGGAGGCTCTTCGGCCGGCGGCTCCTCAGCGGGAGGCTCTTCGGCCGGCGGCTCCTCCGTCGGAGGCTCCTCGGTGGGCGGCTCGCCGGTCGGGATCTCCGTGGGCGGGGCCGTCGGGTCCTCGACACCGATGCCGACATCGACACCGTTCTCGTCGGCGCTCGCGCCGACGTTCAGACCGCCCACCTCTACGCCGACGTCAAGGGCCGAAGCGGCACCCGCGGCGGTCAGCGAAGCGCCGGCGGCGATCACCGCACCGGCGGCCACCCGCGCGATACGGATCCGCGTCTTCTTGGTCATCTGCCTGCTACCCCCAGATAGCTCATCGTGAATGGAGCAGCGCCTGGGGCGACGACATCAGGGACGCTTTCGAAGCCCCCCGGTTCACATGCGCCCCAGAGATACGCATGCCGCGCGTCAGCCTTCCTGGTCTTCAAAACATCGTCAAGGTCGTTGCGACCGTGATGTCCAGATCAAGGTCATATGACGGCCGAAACGACATGTGAGTGTGACGTAAATCCCGGACATTGGGCTGCACAAAGGGCAACTGCCGTCCCATGGATGGCAGTTGCCCTGTCGACAAAGCGACGTCTGTAAAAGTCGCTTACTTCTCCCGCTGCTTGCGCCAGCGAATTCCGGCCTCCAGGAAGCCATCGATCTCGCCATTGAACACGGACTCCGGGTTGCCCACCTCGTACTCCGTACGCAGGTCCTTGACCATCTGGTACGGGTGCAGGACGTACGAACGCATCTGGTTGCCCCAGGAGTTGCCGCCATCGCCCTTGAGGGCGTTCATCTTGGCCTGCTCCTCCTGCCGGCGCCGCTCCAGCAGCTTCGCCTGCAGTACGTTCATGGCGGTCGCCTTGTTCTGGATCTGCGACCGCTCGTTCTGGCAGGAGACGACAATGCCCGTGGGGAGGTGGGTCAACCGCACAGCGGAGTCAGTGGTGTTGACACCCTGACCACCGGGCCCGGACGACCGGTACACATCCACCCGCAGCTCGGACTCGTCGATCTCGATGTGATCGGTCTGCTCGACGACGGGCAGCACCTCCACGCCCGCGAACGAGGTCTGCCGACGCCCCTGGTTGTCGAACGGCGAGATCCTGACGAGCCGGTGCGTGCCCTGCTCCACGGACAACGTCCCGTAGGCGTACGGCACCTGGACGGCGAAGGTGGTCGACTTGATGCCGGCCTCTTCCGCGTACGAGGTTTCGTAGACCTCGGTCTTGTAGCCCTGCTGTTCGGCCCAGCGCAGGTACATGCGCTGGAGCTTCTCGGCGAAGTCCGCGGCGTCGACGCCGCCGGCTTCCGCCCTGATGTTGACGAGTGCCTCGCGGGAGTCGTACTCCCCCGACAGCAGCGTCCGGACCTCCATCTCGTCCAACGCCTTCCTGACGGCGGTGAGCTCCGTCTCGGCCTCGGCGCGGGTGTCCGGGTCGTCCTCCTCCTCGGCCATCTCGAAGAGCACGCCCAGATCGTCGATCCGGCCGCGCAGGGCTTCCGCCTTGCGGACCTCCGCCTGGAGGTGGCTCAGCTTGCTGGTGATCTTCTGCGCCGCTTCCGGGTCATCCCACAGGGACGGCGCTGCCGCCTGCTCCTCGAGCACGGCGATATCTGCCCTCAGCTTGTCGAGGTCCAGGACGGCCTCGATTGACTCCATGGTCGCGGAGAGGGACTTGAGCTCTTCGGATACATCGACAACTGCCACACCCCCAGCGTAACGGCTCCGCCGGTTGAGCAGGGGGGCTGTGGGGGTGGGGGCGGTCCGGCAGCTGCACGTGGGTGGGGGTGGGCGTGCGGGCGGTTTCTTTCCCCAGC
>NZ_BAAGPS010000051.1:67516-103621 GCF_054783935.1 Streptomyces pseudoechinosporeus | reverse complement strand
AGCGCTACGCGGGGGTCGTCCCATGGGTGGGACGAGCCCTGACGGGTGACCCTGAGTATTCAGCGGAATTGGGCTATCTGACGCCCCCATAGCAGAAAGGTGCCGTTGACCTGCGAGGGTGCGAGTGTCTAGGTCGTATCCGCTGCAGAGAGCAAGGCACCTTTCCGGTGGTTGAGCGTACAGGGTGGGACCATCGGCTGTCGGTGGTGGCTGACGGGAAGAGGCTGATCGGGCATGCCGGGGCGGTACTGCTGCGCCGGTGTGCGGACCGCACGGGGCTGACGGACGCACTGTCCGGGGTGCTGCCGTCCAGCACAGCAGCCGACTGGCGGGAACGCGCCGGAGTACTGGTACACCTGGCGATCGCGGTTGTGCTGGGTGCGGCGAACTTCTCGGAGGCCGAGCAGCTCCAGCTGCATCACCGGCCGCTGTTCGGGCCCGCGGCCTCGGACTCCACCGTCCGCCGCACGCTGGCCGCACTCGACGAGGCCACCCTGGCGAAGATCGCAAAGGTGCGGGCCCGGGTGCGCCGGCGACCTGGTAACGGTGGTCGAGCGGCTGCGGGAGCAGGGGATCACCGACCCCGTCGAGTTCCGTCAGACGCGTGACTTCGGCGACGGCATCCCGGTGCCGTGGTTCGACGCCGTCTTCACCACGGACCAGTACGACTCCTTCGGTGCCTGGGCGATGGAGTACCGGCCGGAGTACTTCGCCGACCCGCGCAGCAACACCGAGCCGGCGAGCCACCCCGGTGACGTCGGCCGGGAGCGCTACCTGTCCGACGACTATCGCGACCACCTGATGCGTGACGTGACCTCTGTCCGCCTCGCGGTCACCGAACGCGACCTTGCCGACACGGTGCCGTTGCTGCAGGCGGGCGGGTTCGTCATCCAGCCCGTGGCAGGCGGTGGCGTCGTTGCGAAGGGTGGCGGCACGGCGATCCGATTCGACGTCGTTCCGCCCGACCAGGCGGGCCTGCGGCAGGTCGAGATGTCGCTCAACCAGCCCGTGAAGTACCGGCACGAGGAACAGATCGGCCACTCCACCCTCGCCGTCGGCCCGGGCTCCCGTGCCGTGTGGACTTTCGGCGACATGGAGTAGAAGGCCAGGCGCCCGAGGCATCCCAGCCGTTACGTACGACAAGGAACAACTTGAACGAGGCGTTCCTACGCCGAACCCCCACTCCCATAAGGCCGCGTAAGGATCTCCAGGTTGTGGCCGTTCGGGTCGTCGAAGTACGTGCCTCGGCCGCCGTCGTTCGTGTTGATCTCGTTGACGCGGCGGTGGGAGGGGTCCGCCCAGTACGTCAGGCCGGCCGCCCGTACGCGGGCGAAGATCGTGTCGAAGTCGTCCTCCGAGACCAGGAACGCGTAGTGCTGCGGAGTGATGGGGTCGTCGGCGTCCGCGTAGTCGAGGGTGACGCCGTTGGGGATCTGGACGGGGATGAACGGGCCGAACGGCGGGCTCACCTCGAGGCCCAGGATGTCGGCGAGGAACTGGGCCGAGGCCTTCTTGTCGTGGGCGGCGACGATGGTGTGGTTCAGCTCGACGGTCATCGTGCGGACCTCCTCCGCTCGTCGACAGCGACGTCGACATCGGCATCGGTACTTCCACGCTATGCCCGGAATGGGCGGGTCGGGAGCCCTCAGTTCGAGCACCCCTACGGCGCCCCCACAGAAGGGGCGACTCCAACCAGAGACCAAGGTAAGGCTTACCTTATGGATCAGAGCATCGGAGCGAGCGTGCGTACCTTGGGGTGGCGAGCTGTTCCAGCTGGAGTGTGCTCGAGCATGTTCTGTGAGCGGGAGTGAGTCCTGGCGGTCCTTGGCGTGATGTGCCGGTCGGTCAGCGTGCCGGCCTTGCGGGAGGGGAACGGAGGTACTGGTGTCGAATGCGTGACCTTTACGGGCCGGCTTCGTTGGACGCGGTGACAGTGCCGGGGTTTTCGAGGCGGAGCCGGGCGGGGGTGACGGATGGGCGGGCTGCGGGATGTGGTGGAACCGTTCGTCGCGTCCGGCCCGGCCGGTGTCGCGATCCGTACCCGGATCAAACAGCTGACGCCCCAGGACGAGAAGGTCCTTACGCTGGTGGGCGCGCATCTGGGCGCGCTGGCCTCGAAGGACCTCAAGGCCCGGTGCGCGGACGGCCTGGAGCACTCCACCGACACGTGGGCGGCCAGGAAGCGTGCGCTGACGCCGGTAGCGTCTTCGCGCTGGGCCGGGGCGATCACCAAGGCATCGCACGACCAGTGGGCACTGTCCCGCCGCTGCCAGCTCGCCCACATCCAGAGCCTGGAGGCCGGTGTCGCCACGATCGCGGACCGGCTGGCACAACCGGTCGGGCAGAAGGGATCGAAGAACACGCCGGGTGGCTACCGCAGCAGGCAGGAGTGGTTCGCCAAGTCCCGCCGCCTGCACGTCCTTCAGGACCGGCTTCAGCGGGAGCGGTCCGATCGCCGGGCCGGGAGCGTGCACGTGGTGCGCGGCGGCAAGCGGCTGGCCCGTACCCGGCACCATCTGGAGGCAGCGCAGCTGACCGAGGCCACATGGCGCGAGCGGTGGGAGTGCGAGCGGTGGTTCCTCCAGGCCGACGGTGAGTCCGGCAGGCGGTACGGCAATGAGACCCTGCGTGTCACGCCCGAGGGCCGGTTGAGCATCAAGCTGCCCGCTCCGCTGAAGGACCTGGCGAACGCCCCGCACGGCCGGTACGTCCTCACTGGCACGGTCCGCTTCACCCACCGGGGCACCGAGTGGGCCGACCGCATCGAGGTCAACCGGGCCGTCGCCTACCGCATCCACTACGACACCGGCCGGAACCGCTGGTATGTGACCGCCGCCTGGCAGTCTCCGCCGACCCGGATCATCCCGCTGGAGTCCGCCCTCGCCGACGGGGTGATCGCGGTGGACACCAACGCCGACCACCTGGCCGCCTGGCGCCTCGACGTGCACGGCAACCCGGTCGGCAATCCCCGGCGGTTCTTCTACGACCTGTCCGGCACCGCGGATCACCGCGACGCGCAGGTCCGGCACGCCCTGACCCGGCTGCTGCACTGGGCGAAGGCCTGCGGCGTGGCCGCGATCGCCGTCGAGGATCTGGACTTCACGGCGGAGAAGACCCGTGAGAAGCACGGACGCCGCAAGCGGTTCCGGCAGCTGATCTCCGGCATGCCCACCGGCAGGCTGCGTGCCCGGCTGTCCTCGATGGCCGACGCCATCGGCATCGCGGTCATCGCGGTCGACCCCGCGTACACCTCGAAGTGGGGCGCCCAGCACTGGCAAAAGCCCCTCACCGGCAAGAACCGCACCACCACACGCCACGACGCGGCCGCCGTGGCGATCGGCAGGCGCGCCCAGGGACACCGGATCCGGCGACGGACGACACCGCCCCCACAGCACCGGAGTGATGCGGTGGGGCATCGGACCGTCCAGGCCCCATCCGGCGTCCCTGGGCGTGAGGGACCCCGCCCCCGCATTCCCGGACCACGGACACGATCCGTTGGCGCCGGGTGCGGAGCGAACGCGGGGAACCAGAACGCCCAACACCGTTCGGGGCGTTCGGCTGAGCATGGGTTCTGGCAGCAGGACTCACTCCCGCTCAGCCCCTAGGAACGGTTGAAGGCCGTCCTGGCCATGTCGGTCGTCGGCGGGCTGGTGGCCGGATGCTCGTCGTCCGGGGGCGAACAGAGGGACGGCGGGGGAAGCGCGAGCGGGCGCAATCCCGTCGCCGGAGCCTCCGAAGGGCCCGCCGCCTGACCCGCACGCCTCAACTGCCGTTGCTGAACGCGGCGTTGACCGGAGCAATCATCCTGGTCACAGCTGACCTCGCCGCCCGCACCGCCCTGCCCCCACTGGAGATCCCGGTGGGGGCGCTCACGGCACTGGTGGGCGGGCCGTACCTGCTGTGGCTCCTGGCCCAGGACCGCACCCTGCGGAGTTAGTGTGACGCGCCAGAAATCCTGAGGGTCAGTAACCGGAGGGGCCCTGCCCGTCCCTCCCGACCGGGGATTCACCCCCGCGTATACGTCAGCCGCTCGCCATCGGACAGCACGCGTACGAGCGTGTCGCCCTCGGTGCGCACCGTGGAGGAAGGGCCGAAGCGGCAGGGGCCGGAGGAGTTCGCCCGGTCGGCCTCGGGCGGGGCGAACCGTATCGGGCTGTCTGCCTCCCCTGTGGCGACCAGGTTCATGTCGGCCTCGCAGTGGTTGCCGCCGCCGTCCGAGACCAGCGCGGCGGCCGGGCTGCCCACCGGCTTCTGCTCGATGGTCATCTGCTGCGTGCCACCGCCGTCCAGGGGCCGCTGCCAGGTGCCGAGCAGTGCTTCGGGGAGCTTCTCCTCTCCCTCGATCCTGTGCAGTTCGGCGGTACGCCCCGCCGCCTCCCAGCGGAGCGAGTCACCGGCGGTCCGGGAGAGGACGTGCTCGCCGAGGGCCGAGCAGGTGCCCTCGGGGACGCTGCTGACGACCTTGGTGTCCAGCCGCAGTGACGTACCGCCGCCGGCACTGCCACCAGACGGCTTGGCGGTGAGTTTGCCGTCGCTCTTGCACTCGTAGTCCTTGCCGAGGCTGATGCTGGTGGCGACGATCTCGCCCAACTGCCCCGGCGAGACGGCGAACCGGCGGTACTGACCGGTGGGCTTCCCGTCCCGCTCGACCTCGCCCGCCCAGATGCCCACGAACTCCTTGGGCACATCGGATGTGGGGGCGCCCGAGTCACCGGAGCCGGAGTCCGAGTCCGAGCCCCCGTAGGGCAGCGGCAGACCGGCGGCCGACGCGGCGAACGCGGCTCCTGCCACTACGGCGACGGCCCCCAGCGCGATCGCGGCCCGCCGGCCCCAGCCCGCACTCGTGCGACGAGGGCGCGGCGACGGAGTCGACTCCGCATGCCCAGGCCTGAGGCCCGGCTTCGGCAGGACCTGCGTCCCCCACTCCGACCGTTCCGGCTGCCCCGGCTGGTCCGACGCGGGAGGCTCCTCCCAGGTCACGGGGAAAGGGGCGGGTGACTGTGCGGCGGAGGCGGCCGGTGCGGACGACGGCGTGGAGACGCCCGGTGCCGACGCCGCCGACACTCCCGGCCCACCAGCCCGCGCCGGCGTATCCGTGTCGAGCAATTGCACGGCGCTGCGCCCCAGTTCGGCGATGATCTGGGCGGGCAGCCACGGCGGTGACGAGGTGCCGGTCGCCACCGGCTGTACCCGTGCGGCCACCTCCTGGGGAGTCGGCCTGGCCGCCGGATCCTTGGCGAGGCAGTCGGCGATCAGTGCCCGCAGCGGCTCCTCGATCCCCGTGAGGTCCGGCTCCTCCTGCGCGATGCGGAACATCACGGCGTGCACGCCGCCGGAGCCGCCACCGCCGAACGGAGTCTGCCCGGTCGCCGCGTACGCCAGCACCGCGGCCATGCAGAAGACATCGGCGGCCGGCCCCACCGGCTCGTCCCTGATCTGCTCGGGCGACATGAAGCCGGGCGAGCCGACCAGCATGCCCGAGCTGGTCAGGGTCGATCCGGGCACCGCGTCCAGCGCCCGCGCGATGCCGAAGTCGATGACCCGGGGGCCGTCGATGGTGATCAGGATGTTGGAGGGCTTGAGGTCGCGGTGGACCAGTCCGGCCCCGTGAATGTCCAGCAGGGCGCAGGCGAGTCCGTAGGCGAGGGTGCGTACGGACAGGGCGGGCAGCGGGCCGTGCCCACGGGGCGAGACGATGTGTTCGAGCGAGGGCCCCGCTATGTAGCCGGTGGCCACCCACGGCGTTTCGGCCTCGGTGTCCGCGTCGAGGACCGGCGCCGTCCAGCGGTCGCTCACCCTGCGCGCCGCCGCCACTTCCAGCCGGAAGCGCTCGCGGAACTGGGGTTCGGCGGCCAGCTCCGGCTTGATGAGCTTGACCGCGACCGTACGCCCGCCCTCCGAACGCGCCAGACAGACCCGGCCCATACCGCCGGCGCCGAGGTTTCTGAGCAGCCGGTACGGCCCGACTCTGTCGCCGACTCCTCCGGAGCCGACATTGAAGTCGCCCGTCGCCGGCTTCGTCATCTGGCTGTTCTCCCCTCGGTCGGCGCTCCGCCCCACTCTCCGCCACGAAGGTCACGAGTCGGCTGCCTATGAGCTTCCGTTTGACGAGAACAGACGCTACCTGGCTTCGGATTGCTGATCGTGGGTTACCGGTCGGGTAGACGGCCGACGCGGGTGAACCCGAGCCGGCCGCCTCCAGCGCGACCTGCCACCACCAGGCTTCAGCCGCCATACGGCCGACTCAAGCCATACGACGACTCAGATCGTCGCGGTGTCGATCACGAACCGGTACCGCACATCACTGCTCTGCACCCGCTCGTACGCGGTGTTGACCTCGGCCGCCTCGATCAGCTCGATCTCGGAGCCGATGCCGTGGGCGGCGCAGAAGTCCAGCATCTCCTGGGTCTCCGCGATGCCGCCGATCATGGAACCGGCGAGGGTCTTGCCGCCGCCGATCACCGAGAAGAGGTTGAGGGAGATGGGCTCCTCGGGGGCGCCCACGTTCACCAGCGCGCCCTGCGTCTTCAGCAGCGTCAGGTAGGCGTTGAAGTCCAGCGGGGCCGAGACCGTCGAGACGATCAGGTCGAAGGTGCCCTGCAGTTCCTGGAAGGTCTTCGGGTCGCTGGTGGCGTAGTAGTGGTCGGCGCCCAGCCGCAGTCCGTCCTCCTTCTTGCGCAGGGACTGCGACAGCACCGTCACCTCGGCGCCCAGCGCGTGCGCGATCTTCACACCCATGTGGCCGAGGCCGCCCATGCCGAGGATCGCGACCTTCTTGCCGGGGCCGGCGTTCCAGCGCTTCAGCGGGGAGTAGAGGGTGATGCCGGCACAGAGCAGGGGCGCGGCGACGTCGAGGGAGAGGCCGTCGGGGATGCGGAGGACGTAGTTCTCGTCGACGACGATGTTCTGCGAGTAGCCGCCGTAGGTGGGCTCGCCGTCCTTGCCGATGCCGTTGTACGTCGCGACGTTGCCCTTGACGCAGTGCTGCTCCAGGCCGGCCTTGCAGTTGTCGCACTCGCGGCAGGAGTCGACGAAGCAGCCGACGCCCACGCGGTCGCCGACGGCGAACTTGGTGACACCGGAGCCGACCTCGGCGACGACGCCGGCGATCTCGTGGCCGGGGACCATCGGGAAGATCGCCTCGCCCCAGCCCTCCTGGGCCTGGTGGATGTCGGAGTGACAGATGCCGGCGAACTTGATGTCGATCAGGACGTCGAACTCGCCGACCGGCCGGCGCTCGATGGTGGTGCGCTCCAGCGGAGCCTTGGCGGCGGGTGCGGCGTATGCAGCAACAGTGGTCATGCCGGGGGTTCTCCTAAGGGGTTTCCGTGCCCGGCTGCCTTCCGACCGGGCACGGCGTCCAGCCTGCCGGAGAACCGAGCGTTCACCCAGACCACGGCTTTGCGTACGACTGCTGTGCCTACCACTGGCGGGGACAGGCTTCTGTACGTACGACCGTGAATACTGGGCGCATGGACGTACAGCCCGACCCCGCACACGAGCCCGGCACGGGCCTGGACCGCCGCGCCGAGCTCAGCGAGTTCCTGCGCACCCGGCGTGCCCGGCTGAAGCCGGAGGACGTGGGGCTGCCCCTCTACGGGCGGCACCGCCGGGTGCCGGGGCTGCGGCGCGAGGAGCTGGCGCAGCTGGCCGGGGTTTCCGTCGCGTACTACACGCGGCTGGAGCAGGGCAACGGGCGCAACGTGTCGGCGGAGGTACTCGACGCGATCGCGCGCGCCCTGCGCCTGAACGACGCCGAGCACGCGCATCTGGTGCATCTCGCCAAGCCGAAGCAGCACAAGAAGAAGCCGTCGGCACGTCCGCAGCAGGTGCGGGGCGCGCTGCGGCAGCTCATCGACACCATCGACGGCATTCCCGCGTACGTCGTCGGGCGGCGCTCGGAGATCCTGGCCTGGAACCGGATGGCCGCGGCGCTCTTCGGCGACTGGGCGGAGCTGCCGCCGCAGGAGCGGAACTGGGCGCGGCTGGTGTTCCTGAACCCCGAGTACCGCGAGCTGTTCGTGGAATGGGACCAGAAGCAGTCCGACATGGTCTGCTATCTGCGCATGGACGCCGGCTGCCATCCGGACGACCCGCAGCTGTCCGCCCTCGTCGGCGAACTCTCCGTGAAGAGCGAGGAGTTCAGGCGGCTGTGGGCCACCCACGACGTCAAGGAGAAGAGCCACGGCGTCAAGCGCCTGCGCCATCCGCTGGTCGGCGACCTCACCCTCTCCTTCGAGACGTTCACGCTCCCCGACGACGCCGAACAGTCGGTGGTCACGTACCACGCGGAGCCGGGTTCCCCCTCGGCGGAGGCACTACGGCTCCTGGCGAGCTGGGGCGCGGACGCCACGCGCGCGGGCAAGACGGCACCCCAGGCGTAGCACCCGGCCGCAGAAGCAGCGGAAGTCCTACGGCCGGTACGGCGGAGCCGCCCCCCAGTTCCACTTCGGCACCGGCTGCTCCGCCGGAGGCCCGGCATCCGGACCGGAGAAGTAGACGGCGAGCCGCGTCCCCCACTCCGCGTACGCGACGAAGGCCGAGCGGAACTCGGCGTCGGTCGGCAGGCCCGCCTCGTCCGCCGCGTCCTGGAGGAGGTTGACCCAGCGGCGGCGCTGCGCCTCGGTGATGCCCTTGCCCAGATGCTTGGCGACCATGTGGCCGTGGCCGCCCTGCGTCTCGGAGTAGGCCGGCGGGCCGCCGAAGACCTCGCCGAGCCAGAGCGCGACGTGCGAGGCGTGTTCGGGGGCGAGACCGGCGAAGACGGGGGCGAGGACGTCGTCCTTGACGACCTTGTCGTAGAAAACCTCGGTGAGCCGGGTGAAGGCTTCGGCGCCGCCCGCCCAGGCGTACAGCGTCGGCACGGACGCGCCCGTGCCGCGTACGGTCGTCGGCTTGTAGTGGCGCATCTCCTCGATGTTGCCCACATACGGCCGGATCTCCGCGAGGAAGTCGGAGAACAGCTCCGACTTCCGGAAGCCCTCGATGTGGTCCTCGGTCGAGGTCCAGGTGATACGCAGGATGAAGTGCTCGAAGTCCTCCTCGCAGCGCGCCAGTTCATAGTCGACGCACTGCGGGGCCGCGGCGAGGTGGGCGGCGGCACGGGTATAGGCGGCCAGGAACTGAGCCGACTGCTGTTCGGGAATCCGGTACCGGATGTACTCGACGGTCTGAACAGTCATACCCCCACACAAACACGAACGGCCCGCCGGGACCATGAGGTCCCGGCGGGCCACCGTCCGTCTATGCCCACCGCGTAAGAACCGGACGCGTCACATCCGCGCCGCGCCGCCCGCGGAGCCGGCCGTCAGACCGCCGAACCCGCCTTCCACTGGGCCCAGTCCATGTTCCAGCCGTTGAGGCCGTTGTCCGGAGTGATGGCCTTGTCGCCGGTGTTCTGCACCACCACGACGTCACCGATCATCGAGTTGTTGTAGAACCAGGCGGCCTCGGTGTTCGGGTCGTTCGCACCTTCGGTGTCGTTCAGGCCGACACAGCCGTGGCTGGTGTTGACGTTGCCGAAGACGGAGTCGTCACCCCAGTAGTTGCCGTGGATGAAGGTGCCGGAGGTCGACAGGCGCATGGCGTGCGGCACGTTCTCGATGTCGTACTCGCCCTTGCCGTCGTCGTCGGTGAAGCCGACCGTCGCACCGTTCATCCGGGTCTCCTTGAACTTCTCGGAGATCACCATCTGGCCCTCGTACGTCTTGTTCTCGGGCGAACCGGCGGAGATCGGAATGGTCTTGACGGTCTTGCCGTCGCGCATGACCTTCATCTGCTTGGTCTTGGCGTCGACGACCGAGACCTGGTTGCGGCCGATCGTGAAGGAGACCGTCTTCTGCTGGACGCCGGTGACACCCTCCGCGCCCTCGACGCCGTCCAGGGCCAGCTTGAGGGTGACCTTGGAGCCGCTCGCCCAGTACTCCTCGGGGCGGCAGTCCATGCGCTGGGTGTTGAACCAGTGGCAGACGACCTCCTGGCCGCTGCTGGAGGTGACCGTGATCCCCTTCTGCACGGCCTCCTTGTTGGTGATCTCCTTGTCGAAGTTGATCGAGACCGGCATGCCGACGCCGACCGTGGCGCCGTCGTCGGGCGTGAAGGTGCCGATGAAGCTGTTGTCCGGGGAGACGGTCGTGAACGAGGCGTTCTCGTGTGCGGTGCGGCCCTCGGAGTCCTTGGCGGCGACCGTGAGCTTGTAGGTGGTGGACCGCTCCAGCTGAACGCTGGGAGACCAGCTCGTCTTGTCGGCCGATATCTCCCCGTCGACGGCGTCACCACTCGAGGTCTTCATGGTGACGTCGGTGAGCGTTCCCTTGCTCACGGTGACCTTGGCGGCGTTGTTGATGGAGGCGTTGTCGGTGCCGTCCTCGGGCGTGATCTTGATTTTGGCCTCGGAGCTCTTCTCGGCCGCCGCCTCGTCGACCTTGGCCTGCGAGGTGCTGCCGCCGTCCCCCTCGGCGCCGGAACCGCCCTCGTCGCCCCCGCTGCACGCAGAGAGCACCAGCACCCCTCCGAGCAGTGCGGACGCGACCGTCAGGCCTTTGCGCCGCTTACTGTTCGTCATCACACGCTTCTCCATCGTTGCCGAATCCCCAAGACACCTGAGAGTCCCCGTAACCTCTAGAAACGCTAAAACCGATCCATCCCGTTCCACATAGGTCGCCGGTGTGGGGCACAACACGTCGGTACGACGTCGTACGACGTGCGGGCGTCGGTCAGCACTCCCCCTGAGACGACAGAACCCCTGGCTCCGGTTGCGGTCGTCCGCCGCGACATCATCCTCGCCGAGGCACCGATCCGGCGAATCGGGCCGCAGTGTCTTCCGTCACTGCCCCATCAGTACACCGTCACCGCACCCTCGCGGTGCCCGGTCTGTACGGCTCACAGGTACCGTGACTTTCCTGAGACCCGCGTTTTTCATTAACATCAGTCCCCCACGGCCAATTCGCCTGCACCGCAAGGGGATCGATATTCCGTGTCCGCCGCTCGTCGATCGTTGCTGACCGCCACCGCCGCGGGCACCCTCCTGGGTGCCCTGTGGTTCGTCCCGTCCGCCAATGCGACGTGGGACGGCCCCGCGGCGGAGGCAAGAGCAGAGCGGACGTCGACGATCACGACGCAGGCCAAGGCCTCCTCCGACTCAGCTTCCACCGACCAGTCCGCCCAAACCGATCAGCCCGAACTGGCCGACACGGGTGCCTTCGACACGACCCCGTACGTGGTCGGCGGCACCCTCTTCCTGGGCGTCGGAGCGGGCTTCGTCGTGTATTCGGTACGGCGGGAGCGCGGCGGGGTCTCGGGGGCGTACTAGACGGCTAGCCGCGGCTGCGCGGACGCGGCGGCACGCCTCTCCTCGCTCCCCCACCCCTGCGCGGCCGGGACTTCGGCCTCGGCTGGGCGGCTGCGGGCGTCGGGAGCTCGACGACCACGGGCACGCCGGACGGCTCCCGGGCGCCGGTGATCCGCGTCAGCTCCTCGTCGCCGGACTTGATCCGTACCGTCCGCGGGCTGATCCCCGCGTCCGACATCAGCCGGGTCATCTCGCGCTTCTGCTCCGGCAGGACCAGGGTGACCACGCTGCCGGACTCGCCCGCGCGGGCGGTACGGCCGCCGCGGTGCAGGTAGTCCTTGTGGTCGGTCGGCGGGTCGACGTTCACGACGAGGTCGAGGTCGTCGACATGGATGCCGCGGGCCGCGACGTTCGTGGCGACCAGGGCGGTGACCTGACCGTTCTTGAACTGGTCGAGGGTGCGGTTGCGTTGGGGCTGTGAGCGACCGCCGTGCAGCGCGGAGGCCCGTACGCCGTTGGCGAGCAGCCGCTTGGCGAAGCGGTCGGCGCCGCGCTTGGTGTCCACAAAGAGGATCACGCGCCCCTCGCGGGCCGCGATACGCAATGCGACGGCCTTCTTGTCGGTCTCGTCGAGGACGTGCAGCACATGGTGCTCCATCGTCGTCACCGCACCGGCCGAGGGGTCGACAGAGTGCACGACCGGGTCCGAGAGGAACATCCGTACGAGCTTGTCGATGTTCTTGTCCAGCGTCGCCGAGAACAGCATCCGCTGCCCGTCCGGCTCGACCTGCTTGAGCAGCGCCGTGACCTGCGGCATGAAGCCCATGTCGGCCATCTGGTCGGCCTCGTCGAGGACGGTGATCCCGACCCGTGCGAGGGTGCAGTCGCCGCGGTCTATGAGGTCCTTGAGCCGCCCCGGCGTGGCCACGAGCACCTCGGCGCCGCGCCGCAGCGAACCCGCCTGCCTGCCGATGGACATTCCACCGACCACGGTGGTGAGGCGCAGGTTGACGGCCGTGGCGTACGGCGTGAGCGCGTCGGTGACCTGTTGCGCGAGCTCACGCGTGGGCACCAGGACCAGCGCGAGCGGCGCCTTGGGCTCGGCGCGGCGGCCGGCGGTGCGGGCGAGCAGCGCGAGGCCGAAGGCGAGGGTCTTGCCGGATCCGGTCCGGCCCCGGCCCAGAATGTCGCGCCCGGCAAGGGAGTTGGGCAGGGTCGCGCCCTGGATCGGGAAGGGCTCGGTCACGCCCTGGGCCGCCAGGGTCTTCGTCAGCGCGGGCGGCATGTCCAGCGCGTCGAAGGACTCGACGGCGGGCAGCGCGGGCGTGACGGTCACCGGCAGCGTGAACTCCCGCGGTGCGGTGGAGGGCGACGACGGTTTCTTACGTACGTTCCTGGCGCCGCCGTTCGCGGAGGCGGGGAGCCCGCCGCGAGCGCCACGGGAACCGCGAGCCCCTCGAGAATTCGCCGGCCGTTTACCGGCGGGTCGCTCAGGGCGTTCGGATCGAGTCATGCTGATGGGAAATTCCTTCCTTTCGCGGGCCGCAAGGACCAGCTGGACGCGCGGACGGCACGAGCCGGGGCCCGCACCCGAAGGTGCGGACCCCGGCTCGATTTGAGCGTGTCCCTAAAAATTAGGCGGGGACGATGTTCTCCGCCTGGGGGCCCTTCTGACCCTGCGTGACGTCGAAGGAGACCTTCTGGCCCTCCTGCAGCTCACGGAAGCCCGAGGTGGCGATGTTGGAGTAGTGGGCGAACACGTCCGGGCCGCCACCCTCCTGCTCGATGAAGCCGAAGCCCTTTTCCGAGTTGAACCACTTCACGGTGCCAGTTGCCATGTGTCATTTCTCCTGATAGGTGGGCCCCATCCGGAAATGACCGGTAAAACAAAACGCGCCTGAGAGAGGATTCCTTTCAGGCGCACAAAGTTAATGGGTACCAAAAACGTTTCGTTACGAACCCTAGCACAGATCCTGGCGGGGGCGCTGTCCACCGACGTGCCCCCGCTCACACCTTCGCTGGGACCCCTGGAACCCCTACGCCAGCGGGCCCGTCACGGGCTCGACGGCCGCGACCAGATGCCCCCCGCGTACGAAGGCGTCGGCCGCCGCCAGGTCCGGCGCGAGGAAACGGTCAGGGCCCGGCCCCTGGACGCCCGCCGCACGGACCGCGTCGATGACCGCGCGGGAGGCGGGGGCCGGGGTGAGGCCCTCGCGGAGTTCGATGGCGCGGGTGGCGGCGTACAGCTCGATGGCGACGATGCGGGTGAGGTCGTCGATGGCCGTACGCAGCTTGCGGGCGGCGGACCAGCCCATCGAGACATGGTCCTCCTGCATCGCGGAGGACGGGATCGAGTCGGCCGAGGCCGGGACGGCGAGCCGCTTCATCTCGCTGACCAGGGCTGCCTGCGTGTACTGGGCGATCATCAGCCCGCTGTCCACGCCCGCGTCGTCCGCGAGGAAGGGCGGCAGTCCGTGCGAGCGGTTCTTGTCGAGGAGGCGGTCGGTGCGGCGCTCGGCGATCGAGCCGAGGTCGGCGGCGGCGATCGCCAGGAAGTCCAGTACGTACGCGACGGGAGCGCCGTGGAAGTTGCCGTTCGACTCCACGCGGCCATCGGGCAGGACGACGGGATTGTCGACGGCGGAGGCGAGCTCGCGGTCGGCGACCAGGCGGGCGTGGGCCATGGTGTCGCGCCCGGCGCCGGCGACCTGGGGGGCGCAGCGTACGGAGTACGCGTCCTGGACGCGCGGGGCGTCGCCCTGGTGGTGACCGGTGAGGCCCGAACCCTTCAGCACGGCGAGCATGTTGGCGGCGCTGGCGCCTTGGCCGGGGTGCGGGCGGATGTCGTGCAACTCGGGGGCGAGGACCTTGTCGGTGCCGAGCAGCGCCTCGAGGGAGAGTGCGGCGGTGATGTCGGCGGACTTGTAGAGGGTGTCGAGGTCGGCCAGGGCCATGATCAGCATGCCGAGCATGCCGTCGGTGCCGTTGAGGAGGGCGAGGCCTTCCTTCTCGCGCAGCTCGACGGGCTCTATGCCGTGGGCGGCGAGCAGCTCTCCTGCCGGTCGTACGACGTCGTCCGGGCCCTCTGCCTCCCCCTCGCCCATCAGCGTCAGGGCGCAGTGGGAGAGCGGCGCGAGGTCGCCGGAGCAGCCGAGGGATCCGTACTCGTGCACGACCGGGGTGATGCCGACGTTCAGGATGTCGGCCATGGTCTGCGCGACGGTGGGGCGTACGCCGGTCCGTCCCGAGCAGAGGGTCTTGAGCCGCAGGAACATCAGGGCGCGTACGACCTCCCGCTCGACCCGCGGCCCCATCCCTGCGGCATGCGACCGCACGATGTTGCGCTGCAACTGGGCGCGCAACTCCTGGCTGATGTGCCGGGTCGCCAGAGCGCCGAACCCGGTGGACACCCCGTACACGGGTTCCGGCTTGGCCGCCAGCGCGTCCACGATCTCGCGTGCGACGCCGAGCGCCGTCACGGCGCCATCGGAGAGCTCGACGCGCGCTCCGCCCCGCGCCACGGCGAGCACGTCGGCCGCGGTGACACCGGTCGTCCCCACCACCACAGTATGCATATCCATATTCAGGAGCCTAGAGAGTGAATCGCCAATTGTCACGACCGCCGCCGGGCCGGGCTCCTTACGGGGCCTGCGGGTCCTTATGGGGCTTCCGCCCCCTGAACCGGCGCCGGTCCCCCGGCAACTCGGGCGGCGGCCGGTCTGCGAGGCGGACAACCGGGTCTTCGGCGCCTTCGGTGCCGCCCTCTCGGCCCGCGACGACGGGCTTGGGGGCGCGGGCCGCCTTCGCCCGGTACTGGGCGGCGTCCGCGAGGCGGAAGAGGCGGCGGGCCGAGTGGACGGTGCCGATGGGGTCGCCGGTGGAGGCGACGCCGCATGCGACGCCCTCGCCGAGTTCCAGCTCGGCTGCCCGGCGGCACAGTTCGTCGGCGACGCGTACGACCTCGTCGGCGGCCGGGCCCACCGCGAGCAGGCAGAACTCGTCACCGCCGAGACGGGCGGCGAGCGTGCCGGGGAGCATCGCACCGCACAGGGAGAGGACCGAGCCGAACCGCTCCAGGAGCCGGTCGCCGGCGGCATGGCCCCGGGTGTCGTTGACGCGTTTCAGGCCGTTGATGTCGCAGACCACGAGGCTGACGACCACGTCATCGGCACGATGCCGCTCGAGGGCCTCGTCCAGGCGTACGTCCACGGCGCGGCGGTTCGCGAGGCCGGTCAGCGCGTCCGTGAAAGCGAGCCGGCGGACCTCCTCCAGGCGCTCGGTCTGGGCGATCCCGGCGGCGGCGACCGAGGCGAGGACGGTCGCGAAGTCGGCGTCGGCGCGCGCGAAGACCGGGGCTCCCGCCCGGCGGGCCACGTACAGCTCGCCCCAGGCCCTGCCGTGCAGCACTATCGGCGCGACGACGCAGCAGCCGCGCCCGCGCCTGCGTAGTGCGGCGACCCTCCCCCAGCTACCTCCCCCAGCTACCGCTGGGGGTGCCCCCAGAGGTGCCCCCAGGTGGCAGTACTCGGCGCGGCCCCCAGCCGGCCCCTCGGCCGTCTCCACCCAGGCGTTGGGCCCGCCGCCGGCCGCCCACCGCTCGTGCAGGAACTCCGTGATCTCGGGGAACTGATGCACGGGGTACGCCTCGCCGTCGGGGTACTCCTCCTCGTCCGCCGCCCGCTCCCCCACGTTCACGAGCACCCGCAGCCGCCCGAGCTCCCGCTCCCACACGGACACCGCGGCGAAACTCCCGGCCAGCGCGTGGCAGGCCCCCGCCGCGGCCGCATGCCACGACTCCTGCGGAGTGCGCGCGGCAGCCATCCCCTGCGCCAGCGCCACCACGGCCCTCAGCCGCACATCGTCACCGCCCATTACTCCAGGTTAAGGATTTTTACGGTGATTTGGGATATTGGGGCGCCGAACAGGGGTTTTGGGCGCTCCGAGGGCGCCTCCTACTCCCCCGGCCACTCCGGCGCGCGCTTCTCGTTGAACGCCGCGACCCCCTCTGCCCGGTCTCCCGAGAAGGCGACCGAACGCCATGCCGCGTCCTCGACCTCCAGGCCCGTACGCAGATCGAGGCCGTGCCCGAGACGGAGGGCGCGTTTGGCGGCGCGCAGGCCGACGGGCGAGTTCGCGGCGATCCGCGCGCCCAGCGCGAGCGCCTCCTCACGGTCGCGACCCGCCTCGACGAGGTCGTCCACGAGCCCCAGCTCCCGCGCCTCGGCGGCCTCCACCCGTCGCGCCGAGAAGACCAGCTCGGCCGCGCGGGCCGCGCCGACCCGGCGTGGCAGCAGCTGCGTACCGCCGCCGCCCGGGATCACGCCTACGGACACCTCGGGCAGCCCCACCACGGCCGTACGGTCCGCCACGATCAGGTCGCAGGCCAGCGCGAGCTCGAAACCGCCGCCCAGCGCGTAGCCGTGCACGGCCGCGATCGTGGGCATCGGCAGCTCCAGTACGCCGGTGTACGCGGCCCGTGCCACCGGCCGCTGCCGCACCAGCTCGGCGTCCGTGAGCGAGTTCCTCTCCTTGAGGTCGGCGCCGACGCAGAAGGCCCGCTCGTGGGTCGAGGTCACCACGACCACGCGTACGTCGCGCTCGCCGCGCAGTGCCTCACAGGCGGCGGCGAGCGAGCGCGCCATCTCGGTCGACACGGCGTTCATGGCCTTGGGTCGGTCGAGCGCGAGCTCCGCGACGTAGGCGTGGCGTCGTACGGCCACGAACTCCCCATAGCGCTGCTCTGGGCTCTGCTCGGCCATGACGTCCTCCTTGGTTAACGTGGGTTAACTTCTGCCCCTGATCATCCCAGCGGGGCCCCTCCGGGGGAAGGTCGACGGCCGGTTCGAAGCTGCGGGTTACCTCCGGCGGTTGGGCGGCTGCGGGTGCGTTGTGGCTGGTCGCGCCGTTCCCCGCGGGGTGCCTCCGGCGGTTGGGCGGCTGCGGGTTTGTGGGTGGCTGGTCGCGCCGTTCCCCGCGCCCCTGGGGTGCGTGGGTGGGTCGGGGCCGTGGGCCGGTGCGTCAGCCCGTCGCAGGCCGGGCATACGGCCCTTTGCTGGTACACGGTGCGGGTGGCCTGAGACAGAACCTACGCGACGGGCATACGACGCACCGGCCCACGGCCCCTCCCGCCGGGGGGAGGCTGCGGGCACGTGGGGGTGCATGCATGCCGACCCGTTCGAGTGATACGTGTCTGAACCCCGCCAATCCGCCCCGCGACGCGCATAGCCTGCGCACCGCAACAGCGCGCCGGGGGGCGCGTTCACTTCGGGGAGAGCACATGCGGGACGTGGCGACGGAGCCGGTGGCGGACGAGCGGACACCGGTGCACGAGGCGGAACCGTTCCGAGCGGAGCGACCCCCTGGGCGTCATCGCAAGCCGCGCCCCCGGCGGATGCTGTTCGCCGTCGGAGGGCTGGCGTTGGCGGCGGGGGCGCTGAGCCTGATGCGGCTCGCAACGGAGCCGCCGGGCGGGGCAGGCGGGGGCCTCACGGCCACGGACATCGAACCCGCCGACGTCGAACCCACCGGCATCGAGCCGACGGCGGTCGGGGCCACGGAGGCCCCGGTCTCGGACACCGGCGCGGCTGCGGTCGAGGACACCCCTGCGCCCCGTGCCTCCCCCTCCACCACGACGCCCCCGAGTAGCAGCAACGAGCCCCAGCGAGTCTCTGATCCGGCCGTCACGCCGACAGCCACGCCATCCCGCACCGCCACGCCTGACCACCCGACCGCAGCCCCCAAGCCCGCGAAGCCACCCGCCCCCGAAAAGC
This sequence comes from Streptomyces pseudoechinosporeus, assembly GCF_054783935.1. Taxonomy (NCBI): domain Bacteria; kingdom Bacillati; phylum Actinomycetota; class Actinomycetes; order Kitasatosporales; family Streptomycetaceae; genus Streptomyces; species Streptomyces pseudoechinosporeus. The sequence goes on along the minus strand of NZ_BAAGPS010000051.1, from coordinate 85,561 downwards.
CGTCGACCCCCACACCCGAGCCACCGACCGCGACCCCACACCCCGGCCACCCGAACCTGTGCCTACCGATCGTGAGCCTCTGCCTTGACGCCCCTGGCTGAGGCTCAGCCGCCGCCCCTACGGTTCAGCAGCCAAGGCTCGACCACGCCGAGCCCTCGCACCGGTCGCTGCCACATCGGCTGGAGCGCGAAGCGGTACGTCGGGGGCTCCTCGCCCTCCTTCTCCGCCGCGGCAGCCGCTTCCGCGGCCTCTGCCTCGGAGGCGGGCGCGTCACCGGTGCGTGTCAGCTCCTCGGCGAGCGCGCTGTCCACCAGGACGGCGTCACGGGGGGCTATCGAGGTGAGCCTCGAGGCCAGGTTCACGGTCGCGCCGAAGACGTCACCCATACGCGTCGTCACCGTGCCGAAGGCTATGCCGACGCGCAGTTCGGGCATCGTCTCGTCGTTGGCCATGGTCTCGATGAGGCGCAGGGCGATCTCGGCGGCGATGCCCGGGTCGTCCGCGGCGTACAGCACCTCGTCGCCCAGCGTCTTGATCAGACGTCCTCCGTGCGCGGCCACCAGGTCCGCGCACGTGGTCTCGAAGGCCTCGACGAGTTCGCCGAGTTCCTCCTCCTCCATGCGGCGCGTCAGGCGCGTAAAGCCGACGAGGTCCGCGAAGGCGACGGCGAGGCGGCGGTCGACCATCTCCTCGTCGTCCGCGGCCTGGACGACCCGGCCGGTCGCGGCGGCGAGCTGGCGCCGCCAGACGTAGACGAGAAACTCCTCCAGCTCGGGCAGCAGCAACTCGACCAGGGGGTACGTCACTTCCGTGCGCGTCATGCCCGGCTCGGGCGGCTCGGTCAGGCCTTCCAGGAAGGAGTCGATCTGCCACTCGGCCAGGCGGGCGGTGGTCTGGCCGGTCGAGCGCGCGACCTGGATCGCCATGGCCTCGCTGAGCAGCCCCGCCTCCACCAGACCGGCCAGCCGCCGCAGCGCCAGTACGTCCGCCTCTGTGAGCGCCCTGGCCTGGCCGATGTCGGCGAAGCCCATGGCCCGCCAGAAACGAGACGCCAGATCCATGGAGACACCCGCGCTGCGGGCCGCCTGGAACGGGGTGTAGCGCCGCTCGGCGCCGAGGATGAGCTGCTCCAGGCGCAGAGCGAGGGGGTCGTGGTCGTCGCCGGAGTCGTCCACGTGCGTGTCCAGCCGGGCGTGGGCCTCGGCCCGGCCGACCCGCGCAGCCGACGCGTCGGCGACGGAACCGGCGCTGCGCCCCGGCTCACCGTCGGAGGCGGGGTGTGCACCCGTGCCGGAGCCCGTGTCGTCGACGGTCACGCCTGCTGCCCTTCCGATCTGCCACGGTCACTTTCGACCGGCCTCAACTCTACGGCAGGTGTGCTGTGGCTCACTCCTGTGCGGGCAAGCCCCAGTGTGCCTTGGCCCCCTTCAGAGTCGTACGACACGGTCGGGCCCCCGTCTCACCAACGGGCTCGGGTACCCCACCAGTAGCGCCGCTCACTCCTCCCCCGCCGCCCGCAGATGCACGATGTCCCCCGCACCGATCGGCTGCTGCACCCCGTCCTCCGTGGCCAGCACCAGCCGTCCGTCTCCATCCACCGCGACCGCCTCCCCCACCAGCGAGCGATCCCCGGGCAGCTCCGCCCGTACCGTCCGCCCGAGCGTCGCGCACCCCGCGGCGTACGTCTCCTGGAGCCGGGAGGCGGCGGGGTCGCCGCCGGCGGTGCGCCAGTCGACGTACCAGCGCTCCAGCGAGCGCAGCACGGCCCGCAGCAGCGGGTCACGGTCGGTGACCGGAGAGCCGGCGAGCGCGAGTGACGTCGCCGTGGGGACGGGCAGTTCGTCCTCGCGGAGCGTGACGTTGAGGCCGATGCCGACCACGACGCCGTCGTTTCCGGCGCGCTCGGCGAGGATGCCGCCGACCTTGCGCTCCTCGCCGCCCACGGTGAGCAGCAGGTCGTTCGGCCACTTCAGAGCCGTGTCCACGCCGGCCGTGCGGGACAGCGCGGTGGCCGTGGCGACCCCGGCGAGCAGCGGCAGCCAGCCCCAGCGCTCGACGGGGACCTCGGCGGGCTTGAGCAGGACGGAGAAGAAGAGGCCCGAGCGCGCCGGGGCCATCCACTGGCGCTCCAGGCGCCCGCGCCCGGTGTCCTGCTCCTCGGCCACGAGCACGGCGCCCTCCTCGGCCTTGCCGTCGGCGGCGAGGGCGACGAGGTCGGTGTTGGTGGACCCGGTACGGGACACCAACTCGACGTCGGTCCAGAACCCCCCGTCCCGTACCAGCGCGCGGCGCAGCGCGGTGGCGTTGAGCGGCGGACGGTCCAGGTCGGACCAGCGGCCGTCGTCCCCTCTGCCGTTGCGACCATCGTTCGGAGCTGAGTCATCTCGCGGCGTCATGCAACCCACACTAGGTGTGGTAAACGCCGCACTGCCGAACGGTAGGCACCGCACTACGCTACGGATGAGTAGCCAGCCCCCCTTCTGAGCACCTCACTCGCCACGTCCCCACTGAGCAGGCAGGGAGCCCCATCCCGATGTCCGAGCCGGAACAGCTGCATGAGATCGACATCCACACCACCGCGGGCAAGCTCGCGGATCTGCGGCGCCGCATCGAGGAGGCGACGCACGCCGGCTCGGCTCGTGCCGTCGAAAAGCAGCACGCCAAGGGCAAGTTGACGGCCCGTGAGCGGATCGAGCTGCTGATGGACGAGGGCTCCTTCGTCGAGTTCGACGAGTTCGCGCAGCACCGCTCGACCGACTTCGGCCTGGAGAAGAACCGCCCGTACGGCGACGGTGTGGTCACCGGGTACGGCATGGTGGACGGCCGCCCGATCGCCGTGTTCTCGCAGGACTTCACGGTGTTCGGCGGCGCCCTGGGCGAGGTCTTCGGGCAGAAGATCATGAAGGTGATGGACTTCGCGCTGAAGACGGGCTGCCCGGTCATCGGCATCAACGACTCCGGCGGCGCCCGTATCCAGGAGGGCGTCTCGGCGCTCGGCATGTACGGCGAGATCTTCCGCCGCAACACCCATGCGTCCGGGGTGATCCCGCAGATCAGCCTGGTCGTCGGCCCGTGCGCGGGCGGCGCGGTCTACTCCCCCGCGATCACCGACTTCACGGTGATGGTCGACCAGACCTCGCACATGTTCATCACCGGGCCCGACGTCATCAAGACCGTCACCGGGGAGGACGTCGGCTTCGAGGAGCTGGGCGGCGCCCGCACCCACAACGCCACCTCCGGCGTGGCCCACCACATGGCGGGCGACGAGAAGGACGCGATCGAGTACGTCAAGTCGCTGCTGTCGTACCTCCCCTCGAACAACCTCAGCGAGCCGCCCACCTTCCCCGAGGAGGCGGACCTGGCGCTCACGGACGAGGACCGCGAGCTGGACACGCTCGTCCCGGACAGCGCGAACCAGCCGTACGACATGCACACGGTGATCGAACACGTCCTGGACGACGCCGAGTTCTTCGAGACGCAGCCGCTGTACGCGCCGAACATCCTCACCGGCTTCGGCCGCGTCGAGGGCCACCCGGTGGGCATCGTGGCCAACCAGCCGATGCAGTTCGCGGGCTGCCTGGACATCAAGGCGAGCGAGAAGGCGGCACGCTTCGTCCGCACCTGCGACGCCTTCAACGTCCCTGTGCTCACCTTCGTCGACGTACCGGGCTTCCTGCCGGGCGTGGACCAGGAGCACGACGGCATCATCCGCCGCGGCGCCAAGCTGATCTACGCGTACGCCGAGGCGACCGTCCCGCTGATCACGGTCATCACCCGCAAGGCGTTCGGCGGCGCGTACGACGTCATGGGCTCCAAGCACCTGGGCGCCGACCTCAATCTCGCCTGGCCGACGGCTCAGATCGCCGTGATGGGCGCGCAGGGCGCGGTCAACATCCTGCACCGCCGCACCATCGCCGCCGCCTCCGAGGAGGAGCGCGAGGAGGTGCGGGCGCGACTGATCCAGGAGTACGAGGACCGGCTCCTCAACCCCTACGCGGCGGCCGAGCGCGGCTACATCGACGGCGTGATCATGCCGTCCGAGACCCGCTCCCATGTCGTACGGGGCCTGCGACAGCTGCGTACGAAGCGGGAATCCCTGCCTCCGAAGAAGCACGGCAACATCCCCCTGTAGGACCCCAGTTGGGAGCGGTCATGATCAAGGTCGTACGGGGCAATCCGACCCCGGAGGAGCTGGCCGCCGCACTGGCGGTGGTCCAGGCGCGCGCCGCGGCGGTGGCCGCCGCCCCGTCCGGCGCGCCCCGCGAGCCGGACGCCTGGGCGGACCCGGCGCGGGTGGCGATGAGCCGACTGCCGGCGCCCGGTCCGAAGGCGTGGGGGCGTACGTACTGGCCCGGTTAGGGCGGCCGTCCTACGCAAGATGAGTACGCGTACTCAGGCGGCCGGGCCCGGCGCGGAGTCACGATCGTGGAATGCTGTGGTCCGACCCCGAGAACGAGCCGCCCAAAGAACTGCGCGACATGCAGGACATGTTGCGGCGGCTGGGGATTCTCATGGCCTTGGCGATGGTGCTCGCGATGATCGTGCTCGGTGTCATGTGATCCGCCGCCGGTCACCGGGCCTGTGACCCGGGGGTGACCGCCCGGACGCCCCTTCCTCGACGCCCCCTCCCGCCGCGTCGCTACCCTGGCCGCATGACTGATCAGCCGCGCCGTCGACTCGTCCTCGCCTCCCAGTCCCCCGCCCGGCTCGCACTGCTGAGGCAGACCGGCTTCGACCCCGAGGTCATCGTCAGCGGGGTCGACGAGGAGGCCGTGACCGCCCCCACCCCCGCCGAGCTGGCACGCGCGCTCGCCGAGGCGAAGGCCTCGGTGGTGGCGGCGAAGCCCGAGGTGAAGGGCGCCCTGGTGATCGGCTGCGACTCGGTGCTCGACCTGGACGGCGAGGCGCTCGGCAAGCCCGCGGACGCCGAGGAGGCCACCGCGCGCTGGAAGTCGATGCGGGGGCGTGCGGGCACGCTGCAGACGGGGCACTGCGTGTACGACACGGTGACGGGGCGGTACGCCTCGGCGACCGCCTCCACCGTGGTCCGCTTCGGCGAGCCGACGGACGCCGAGATCGCCGTGTACGTCGCTTCGGGCGAACCCCTCTACGTGGCCGGGGCGTTCACGCTGGACGGCCGTTCGGCCCCGTTCATCGAGGGCATCGACGGGGACCACGGCAACGTCATCGGGATCTCACTGCCGATGCTGCGCCGCCTGCTGGCCCAACTGGGCGTCGGGATCACGGAGTTGTGGACGCCCCGGGAGAGCTGATGCTGATCAGGAGACCGTGGGTGCCGCGGGCGTGACCGTGGAGCCCGGCCCGTCGCCCTCGCCGGGCACGGCATCGGAGACGTCGGTCCCGCCCTCACGGTCGTACGCCATGAAGATGAGGACGATCAGCCCGAACACCACCATCATGAAGGCGAACGCGCCCCAGCCCACCAGGCCGACCGTGAACGCGCCGAGCAGGCCGTGCACCACCGCCGCGCTGATGAGCACGATGCGGCCGAGGCCGGCGGGGGCGCGGTCGCGCAGGGCGACACGCAGCGCGACGAAGCCGCAGAAGGCGAAGTAGAGGCCGAAGACCAGGCCCGCGACCTTCGACGAGACGGACATCATGCCCGCGTCGAGCCCCGCGAGGGACATCTCCTGCCGGTCGACGACGACTCCCATGAACCAGTTGACAAGTGCGATGCCCACCGCCTCCGCGAAGAGCACGATCGCGGCCACCCACGCCACCGGCCTGCGTACCACCGGCCCCCACCCACTTTCGACTGCCGTTCGACCGGGGCTTGCGTTACCCCAAGTACGTTCGAGACATCGCGAACGCTACTAACGGGTAAACGTCGGGACAAGGGATCCAGCGAAGGCAAAGATTCATTGGTCCATTCGTAGGAACTCCACAAAGAAACGGAGTGGGCCGCAGCACGCTCTCACAGAGACCTTGGCCACATCAGGGGGCTAGGGTTCTTGGGAAGTCCCCTGCGTACCGCGGTGCGACAAGGGATTTCGCGGGCGAGCGGGCCTCGGATCACGCTCCGTGTGGGCAAGCTCACCATCGGGGACGGGTCGAAACGACGTGTCGGCAGTCCCTAAACTCGGCTTGTTTCAAGGAGAGGGAGCCAACGTGCGCAAGGTGTTGATCGCCAATCGTGGCGAAATCGCTGTCCGTGTCGCCCGGGCGTGCCGAGACGCCGGTATCGCGAGCGTGGCGGTGTACGCCGAGCCGGACCGGGACGCACTGCATGTGCGGGCCGCGGACGAGGCGTTCGCCCTGGGCGGTGACACCCCGGCCACCAGCTACCTGGACATCGCCAAGGTGCTCCAGGCCGCCAAGGACTCGGGGGCGGACGCGATCCACCCCGGCTACGGCTTTCTCTCGGAGAACGCGGACTTCGCGCAGGCGGTGCTGGACGCGGACCTGATCTGGATCGGCCCGCCCCCACAGGCGATCCGCGACCTGGGCGACAAGGTCGCCGCCCGGCACATCGCGCAGCGTGCGGGCGCCCCGCTGGTCGCGGGCACCCCGGATCCGGTCTCCGGTGCCGAGGAGGTCGTGGCCTTCGCCGAGGAGCACGGCCTGCCGATCGCCATCAAGGCGGCCTTCGGCGGCGGCGGTCGCGGTCTGAAGGTGGCCCGCACCCTTGAAGAGGTCCCCGAGCTGTACGACTCCGCGGTGCGCGAGGCGGTGGCCGCGTTCGGCCGCGGCGAGTGCTTCGTGGAGCGCTACCTGGACAAGCCGCGGCATGTGGAGACCCAGTGCCTGGCCGACCAGCACGGCAATGTCGTGGTCGTCTCGACCCGTGACTGCTCCCTCCAGCGCCGCCACCAGAAGCTGGTCGAGGAGGCCCCGGCGCCGTTCCTCACGGAGGAGCAGAACAAGCAGCTGTACGCGGCCTCGAAGGCGATCCTCAAGGAGGCCGGGTACGTCGGCGCGGGCACCGTGGAGTTCCTGGTGGGCGTGGACGGCACGATCTCCTTCCTGGAGGTCAACACCCGCCTGCAGGTGGAGCACCCGGTCACCGAGGAGGTCACCGGCATCGACCTGGTCCGCGAGATGTTCCGCATCGCCGACGGCGAGGAACTGGGCTACGACGACCCGGCGATCCGCGGCCATTCCTTCGAGTTCCGCATCAACGGCGAGGACCCGGGCCGCAACTTCCTGCCCGCGCCCGGCACCGTCACGACCTTCGCGCCGCCGTCCGGTCCGGGCGTACGCCTGGACGCGGGCGTGGAGTCCGGCGCGGTGATCGGCCCGGCCTGGGACTCGCTGCTCGCCAAGCTGATCGTCACCGGCGCGAGCCGTGAGCAGGCCCTGCAGCGGGCCGCCCGCGCGCTGGCCGAGTTCCAGGTCGAGGGCATGGCCACGGCCATCCCGTTCCACCGCGCGGTCGTCGCGGACCCGGCGTTCACCAGCAACCCCTTCCGGGTGCACACCCGCTGGATCGAGACCGAGTTCGTCAACGAGATCAAGCCCTTCGCCGCTCCGGTGGCCCCGGAGGCGGACGAGGAGCTGGGCCGCGAGACGGTCGTCGTCGAGGTCGGCGGCAAGCGCCTGGAGGTCTCCCTGCCGTCCTCGCTGGGCATGTCCCTGGCCCGTACGGGCCTTGCGGCGGGCGCCAAGCCCAAGCGCCGCGCGGCGAAGAAGTCCGGCCCGGTCGCCTCCGGCGACACCCTCGCCTCCCCCATGCAGGGCACCATCGTCAAGGTCGCCGTCGAGGAGGGCCAGGAGGTCCAGGAGGGCGACCTGGTCGTCGTCCTGGAGGCCATGAAGATGGAACAGCCCCTGAACGCCCACCGCTCCGGCACCATCAAGGGCCTGAACGCGGAGGTCGGCGCGTCGGTCACGTCCGGCGCGGTGATCTGCGAGATCAAGGACTGAGGCGTACGCCTCCGGCGGTTGGGCGGGGCGCCTACCGGGCGGGTGGGTTCGGTTTGTTGGCGACTGCCGGTTCGTTGTGGCTTGTCGCGCAGTTCCCCGCGCCCCTAAAAACCTGCGCCTACCCAGGTGCCCCGGAATAAGCCCGCACCCCCACGTGCCCGCACCCTCCCACCGGCGGGAGGGGCCGTGGGCCGGTGCGTCGTATGCCCGTCGCTTAGGTTCGGTCTCAGGCCACCCGCACCCTGTACCAGCAAAGGGCCGTACGCCCGGCCTGCGACGGGCTGACGCACCGGCCCACGGCCCCGACCCACCACCCACCTAAGGGGCGCGGGGAACGGCGCGACCAGCCACAATGCACCCGCAGCCGCCCAACCGCCGGAGGCACCCCGCGGGGAACGGCGCGACCAGCCACAACGGCGCCGCAGCCGAAACCGTTCAAGCCCAGCGCTCAGCGCCGACGCATATCCGCAACCCGCGCCCGCTCACTCTGGGGCTGTTCCCCCAGAACCCCGGCGGTGCTCCGCAACTGCGGCCCCCCACCGGGGACTTGGCCCCGCCGCGGACTGGGAAGCGGCACGTCCCGGCGGGGCGACTGCCGCCCCGCCGGGCTCGCGTCGCCTCCCGCACCGCCCGAGCCGGCAACAGCGATCTGCACCCCCTGGTCGGCCAGGGCCTGCAACTCGGTGGCCGCGCGGTCGTCATGGGCGGGCGGCTCGTCCGTGACCAGGCGCGTGATCACATCCGTCGGCACCGTCTGGAACATCGTGTCCGTACCGAGCTTGGTGTGATCGGCGAGGACGACAACCTCCGCGGCGGCCTGCACCAGGGCTCTGTCCACGCTGGCCGACAGCATGTTGGAGGTGGACAGGCCGCGCTCGGCGGTCAGCCCGCTCCCGGACAGGAAGGCCCGGGAGACCCGCAGCCCCTGGAGGGACTGCTCGGCTCCGCTGCCGACGAGGGCGTAGTTGGAACCGCGCAGGGTGCCGCCGGTCATCACGACCTCGACACGGTTGGCATGGGCCAACGCCTGAGCCACCAGAAGGGAGTTGGTGACGACGGTCAGCCCGGGCACCCGCGCGAGCCGGCGGGCCAGCTCCTGCGTGGTGGTGCCCGCCCCGACCACGATGGCCTCGCCTTCTTCGACGAGACTCGCGGCGAGATCGGCGATGGCCGTCTTCTCGGCGGTCGCGAGATGTGATTTCTGCGGAAAGCCGGACTCCCGCGTGAACCCGCCCGGCAATACCGCACCGCCGTGCCGGCGGTCGAGGAGTCCTTCTGCCTCCAGTGCGCGCACGTCCCGCCGTACGGTCACTTCAGAGGTCTGGACGACGCGGGCGAGCTCACGGAGCGACACGGCTCCGTTCGCTCGCACCATTTCGAGGATCAATTGGCGACGTTCTGCAGCGAACACGAAACTGACAGTAACCCCAACGACCGTCTGCTTTCAGCAGTTTGCGCCGAATAACAGAAGTTGTTCGCACGGCAGCACGGAAAGTGGTATACGTGCCCACTCCCGCTGTCCACGCCGTACGGACGAGCGACAACTCCCCGTGACCAGCGAGGAGTTACTTCCGGCCGTCAGGCGTCGAGCTCGGTCTTCCGGGTGTGGAGCTGCCGGGCCACCTCGGCGATCGAGCCCGACAGGGACGGGTACACGGTGAACGCGTTCGCGATCTGTTCGACGGTCAGGTTGTTGTCGACCGCGATCGAGATCGGATGGATCAGTTCCGAGGCGCGCGGCGAGACGACGACACCGCCGACGACGATCCCGGTGCCCGGCCGGCAGAAGATCTTCACGAAGCCGTCCCGGATGCCCTGCATCTTGGCGCGCGGGTTGCGCAGCAGCGGCAGCTTCACGACCCGGGCGTCGATGACGCCTCCGTCGACGTCCGCCTGCGAGTAGCCGACGGTCGCGATCTCGGGGTCGGTGAAGACGTTCGAGGACACGGTCTTCAGGTTGAGCGGGGCGACCGCGTCGCCGAGGAAGTGGTACATGGCGATACGGCCCTGCATCGCCGCCACGGAGGCGAGCGCGAAGACTCCGGTGACGTCACCGGCCGCGTACACCCCCGGAGCTGTCGTCCGGGACACCTTGTCCGTCCAGATGTGCCCGGAGTCCTTCACCTTGACGCCGGCCCCTTCGAGGCCCATGCCGTGGCTGTTGGGGATGGCGCCGACGGCCATCAGACAGTGCGAGCCGGTGATGACACGTCCATCGGACAGCGTCACCTCGACCCGGTCGCCGGCGCGCTTGGCGGACTGGGCACGGGAGCGCGCCAGGACGTTCATGCCACGCCGCCGGAACACGTCCTCCAGGACGCCCGCGGCATCCGGGTCCTCGCCCGGCAGCACGCGGTCACGACTGGACACGAGGGTGACGCGGGAGCCGAGCGCCTGGTAGGCACCGGCGAACTCGGCGCCGGTGACACCGGACCCGACCACGATGAGCTCCTCGGGCAGCTCGTCGAGGTCGTACACCTGGGTCCAGTTCAGGATCCGCTCCCCGTCCGGCTGCGCGTCGGGCAGCTCACGGGGGTGCCCGCCGGTGGCGATGAGCACGGCATCGGCGACGAGCGTCTCCTCGCTGCCGTCCGCGGCCCGCACGACGACCTTCCGGGATCCGTCGAGGGCCTGCTGCCCGTCGAGCCGCCCGCGTCCGCGCATGACTCGCGCACCGGCGCGCGTCACGGATGCGGTGATGTCGTGCGACTGGGCGAGCGCGAGCCGCTTCACCCGTCGGTTGACCTTGCCGAGATCGACTCCGACCACCCGGGCGGGCGTATCGATGTGAGGAGTGTCATCGGCGACGATGATGCCGAGTTCCTCGTACGACGAGTCGAAGGTGGTCATCACCTCGGCGGTCGCGATCAGGGTCTTGGACGGCACGCAGTCGGTGAGCACCGACGCACCGCCCAGGCCGTCGCAGTCGACGACAGTTACCTCCGCGCCGAGTTGGGCGGCCACCAGGGCCGCCTCGTATCCGCCGGGTCCGCCACCGATGATCACGATCCGAGTCACGTACTCCATTGTCCCGCACGCCCCACGGTGCTTCGCGCCCGGGGGCGTCCTCCGGGTGCCTCTGTTGCAGGAGAGGCGCAGGCATTGCTGCCGTACTCTCAACCCCATGTCGCTCTACGCCGCATACGCCGGCAATCTCGACCCGCGGCTCATGACGCGCCGCGCCCCGCATTCGCCGCTGCGTGCCACGGGGTGGCTCAACGGCTGGCGGCTGACCTTCGGCGGCGAGCACATGGGCTGGGAGGGCGCGCTCGCGACCATCGTCGAGGCACCGCGCTCGCAGGTGTTCGTCGCGCTGTACGAAGTCGCTCCGCTCGACGAGGACTCCCTGGACCGCTGGGAGGGCGTCGGCCTCGACATATACCGGCGGATGCGGGTCCGTGTGCACACGCTGGAGGGCGAGGAGCCGGCGTGGGTGTACGTACTGAACGGCTACGAGGGCGGACTGCCTTCGGCGCGCTACCTGGGGGAGATCGCGGACGCGGCGGAGTCGGCGGGGGCGCCGCACGACTATGTGATGGAGCTGCGGAAGCGGCCCTGTTGACCCTTCACGGCCGCCGCGAGCATACGGCTTCGGCGGAGCGTTGCCGTGCGGTCTCGGCGGAGCCTTCATCGGAAACGACAAGGCAACGATCGTCAACCAGTGGCCTGAGCCATCTACGCGCGTAGGCAAAGACCAGCTACCCTCATCGCGTGAACGCATCTCTCCTTCCGGACGACCTCCCGGGTGACCCCTACGCCGCCGCCGACGCCGCCGCCGCGCGCCTGCGCGAGCTCACGGGTGCCGAGACCCACGACGTCGCCCTCGTGATGGGCTCCGGCTGGGCCCCGGCCGTGGAGGCGCTCGGCGCCCCCGAGACCGAGTTCGAGGTCACCGACCTGCCCAGCTTTCCGCCCCCTGCGGTCAAGGGCCATGGCGGCAGAGTCCGCTCGTACCGCATCGGCGACAAGCGCGTACTCGTCTTCCTGGGCCGCACCCACTACTACGAGGGCCATGGCGTCGCCGCCGTCGTGCACGGCGTCCGCACCGCCGTGGCCGCGGGCAGCAAGACCGTCGTCCTGACCAACGGCTGCGGCGGCCTGCGCGCCGACATGCGCCCCGGCCAGCCGGTCCTGATCAGCGACCACATCAACCTCACGGCGACGTCCCCGATCATCGGCGCCAACTTCGTCGACCTCACCGACCTCTACTCCCCCCGCCTCCGGGCCCTCTGCAAGGAGATCGACCCCACCCTCCAGGAGGGCGTCTACGCCCAGTTCACCGGGCCGCACTACGAGACTCCGGCCGAGATCCGCATGGCCCGTGTCATCGGGGCGGACCTGGTGGGGATGTCGACGGTCCTGGAGGCCATCGCCGCGCGGGAGGCGGGCGCCGAGGTTCTGGGCATCTCCCTCGTGACGAACCTCGCCGCCGGTATGACGGGCGAGCCCCTCAATCACGAGGAGGTCCTGCAGGCGGGCCGTGACTCGGCGACGCATATGGGGGCGCTGCTGACGCGGGTGCTGGCCCGCGTTTAGCCTCCGGCGGTTGGGCGGTTGGGTTCGTTGTATGGGTGCGGGTTCGTTGTGGCTGGTCGCGCCGTTCCCCGCGCCCCTTAGGTGCGTGGTGGGTCGGGGCCGTGGGCCGGTGCGTCAGCCCGTCGCAGGCCGGGCATACGGCCCTTTGCTGGTACAGGGTGCGGGTTTCCTGAGACAGAACCTAAGCGACGGGCATACGACGCACCGGCCCACGGCCCCTCCCGCCGGTGGGAGGGCGCGGGGTTCGTCGGGGTGCGGGAAGGCGCAGGCTTTTTGCTTTTAGGGGCGCGGGGAACTGCGCGACCAGCCACGACGCACCCGCAGTCGAGACACGACCTGCCACCCCACCCCCTTGGGTGCCTGGGGGCGCAGCCCCCCGTTTCGGGAAGGGGTGGGTTTGGGAAAAGAAACCCTCCCCCACCCATCGGTACCAGGCCCGCCAAGGTGTGGGCCAAAGAGAGAGGTTGACCCCGCGTGCAGGACGAACTCATCGCACGGGCCAAGGCGTGGCTGGCCGAGGACCCCGACGCGGAGACCCGTGAGGAACTCGCCAAGCTCATCGACGCCGAGGACACCGCGGAGCTCGCCGCGCGTTTCAGCGGCACCCTCCAGTTCGGCACCGCGGGACTGAGAGGCGAACTCGGCGCCGGTCCCATGCGTATGAACCGGGCGGTGGTCATCCGCGCCGCCGCGGGCCTCGCCGCGTACCTCAAGGGCAAGGGCCAGGAAAACGGCCTGGTCGTCATCGGCTACGACGCCCGCCACAAGTCCGAAGACTTCGCCCGCGACACCGCCGCGGTGATGACGGGCGCGGGCCTGAGGGCAGCCGTACTCCCCCGTCCCCTCCCCACCCCCGTCCTCGCCTTCGCCATAAGGCACCTCGGCGCGGTCGCGGGCGTGGAGGTGACCGCCAGCCACAACCCGCCCCGCGACAACGGCTACAAGGTCTACCTCGGCGAGGGCTCCCAGATCGTGCCTCCGGCGGACGCCGAGATCGCCGCGGAGATCGAGGCGATCTCGGGCCTGAACGACGTGCCGCGTCCGGCCGGGGGGTGGGAGACCCTCGCCGACGACAGCGTCCTGAGCGCCTATCTCGCCCGTACGGACGCCGTACTCGCCGCGGACTCCCCCCGCACCGCCCGCACCGTCTACACGGCGATGCACGGCGTCGGCAAGGACACCCTCCTCGCCGCCTTCGCCCGCGCGGGCTTCCCGGAACCTGTCCTCGTCGCCGAACAGGCGGACCCGGACCCGGACTTCCCGACCGTCGCCTTCCCGAACCCGGAGGAACCGGGCGCGATGGACCTGGCCTTCGCGAAGGCCCGCGAGACGGACCCGGATCTGATCATCGCGAACGACCCGGACGCCGACCGCTGCGCCGCGGCCGTCAAGGACGGCGGCGACTGGCGCATGCTGCGCGGCGACGAGGTCGGCGCCCTTCTCGCCGCCCACCTCGTGAAGCGCGGCGTCCGCGGCACGTTCGCGGAGTCGATCGTCTCGTCCTCCCTCCTCGGCCGTATCGCGGAGAAGGCGCAGCTCCCGTACGAGGAGACCCTGACGGGCTTCAAGTGGATCGCCCGGGTGGACGGCCTGCGTTACGGGTACGAGGAGGCCCTTGGCTACTGCGTGGACCCCGAAGGCGTACGGGACAAGGACGGCATCACGGCGGCATTGCTGATCACGGAGCTCGCCTCGGAGTTGAAAGAAGACAACCGAACGCTCCTCGACCTGCTCGACGACCTCGCCGTCGAACACGGACTGCACGCCACCGACCAGCTCTCCGTCCGCGTGGACGACCTCTCCCTGATCGCGAACGCCATGCGCCGCCTCCGCGAACAGCCGCCCACCCACCTGGCCGGCCTGGCGATCACCAAGTCCGAGGACCTGACGAAGGGCACGGACAAGCTCCCGCCCACGGACGGCCTGCGCTACACGCTCGACGGCGCCCGCGTCATCGTCCGCCCCAGCGGCACGGAGCCGAAACTGAAGTGCTACCTGGAGGTCATGATCCCGGTCGCCTCGCACACCGACCTGCCCACAGCGTGCAACAAGGCGACGGCCCTCCTGACGGCCATCAAGCGGGACCTGTCGGCGGCAGCGGGCATCTGACGCAGGCAGGTATTTACTGAACAAGGTCCTGTTTGACCAGACCTGACGGGATTTCACAGTTGGGGTTCCGAGGTCAACGGCACAGCTTTAGCGCGAATGGAACATTTCAGCACCACATCCACTCAGCGTCACTTGATCTTTATCAAAACAGGGTGTCCTTGACTGGGCGTCAGGGATATTTTTATCGCTCGGGCAATGAAAAGGTCTTGTGACGACCGTGTCGCCCGTGTGGGGATTGGGGATTATTTCGGCAACCGGGCAGCGGGGCCCGAGTTACCGAATGGAGTCGGCGAGCCGATGGGTGTCGGCCTGGAGAGGGCGCAGCGTAATGCTGCATATGAGGGGTTTGGCCGTGGGGCGACAAGGGTGGGACAGACGGGGCAGTTCCCGTTTCGCGGCCGCGGCAGGGATGGCGTCGTTGGTCTGCATGGCGGTTCTCCTGACCGGTTGCTCCATGGGTGGCGATGCGGACACATCGGCCGAAGCGGGTGCCGTCGGTGACAACGCCGCGGTGAACGAAGAAAGCTGGTCGAAGCCCGGGGTTCAAAAAGGGCTCGCCAAGGGGCTGACGCTTCCCATTGAGCCCTACCTGGAGACGTATCCGGAAGTGGTGGCGCTCCAGCGGGCGAAGAACGCGGTTCAGCGCGAATGCATGGCGCGGTTCGGTTTTGACTTCAATCCGCCAGCGCCGGGCCTGCATGCGCCCGCCTCCTACAACGGCGCCAACATGGAACGCCGTTATGGGGTCACCGACCTGGAGGCAGCGAAGGAGTACGGGTACGGCATGCCCGACAAGAACGGCGAGGTCGTGCCGCACGAGCCGGACAGTGAAGCCGCGAACCTGGTCTTCGACCTCACGGTCCCGCAGGGCAAGACGCCGCCGAAGACTTATGAGGGCCGCAAGATCCCGAAGGGTGGCTGCCGAGGTGAATCGGACCGGGCCATCGGAAGCTTCAACGAAGAGCTCCCCAGCAAGCTGAACACGCAGAGCTGGGAGAAGGCCAAACAGGATCCCCAGGTGCTCGCCGTCAACCAGCAGTGGTCGTCGTGCATGAAGGCCAAGGGATATGACGCGGCCACGCCTCTCGAATCGCTCGAGAAAGCGTACGCGCCCAACGGCGACTCGTCGTCACAGAGCGAATCGATGGCCGTCGCCGATGTCGAGTGTAAGAAGTCGACGGACCTCGTCAAGGTGTACTTCTCGATGGAGAGCCGGATTCAGAAGGCATCCACGGAGGAGCATCAGCTCGTACTGAATGAGCTGAAGAAGAAGAACGAGGCGGTTGCGAAGAAGGCCGCCACTCATCGCTAGCCACACAGCTCACTGTGCCCAGCTGCGCCTGCTTCCTTTCTCTTTCTAATCTCTTTCCAGGGGGATTAATTCCGTGCGTCGCAATGTCCGTTCAGGCATGATTTCCGCCGCTATGGCGGGAGTGGCTCTCGGGGGGATGGCGCCGCCGGCATCCGCCGCGACGGTCTATGTATCCGACGAGTGCACATCCAGCGGTAATGCGCGTTGCATGACGCTCTTCTACAACTCGCAGGCCGGAGCACTCTTTGCGAGTGGCGGGCGCGAGCTGCGGATCTTCCGTGACCGCCATGTCCTGCTCCAGATCCTGGTCGTCGCGCTCGCCGCGGGCGGTGTCTTCTATGCGTTCAGCTACCTGGCGCCCCTCCTCACCGAGGTCGCCGGGCTGGACGACAGCTGGGTCCCGACCGTCCTGGCCCTCTTCGGCGTGGGCGCTCTGATCGGTACGACGATCGGCGGCCGTGTCGCCGATGCCCACCTCTTCGGCGTCCTCCTGACCGGCATCACCGCCTCCACGGTGCTGCTGATCACCCTCGCCCTGTTCGCGTCCTCGCCCGTGGCCGCCGTCGCCGCGTCGTTCCTGATCGGCGTCTCCTGCTTCTACACCGGCCCGGCCCTGAACGCCCGTATGTTCAACGTCGCCGGTGCCGCCCCGACCCTCGCGGGCGCCGCCACCACCGCCGCCTTCGACCTCGGCAACACGGGCGGCCCCTGGCTCGGCGGAACCGTCATCGACGCGGGCTTCGGCTATGCCTCCCCGGCCTGGGCCGGGGAGGGTCTGATGGTGCTGGCGCTGGTGGCGACGGCGGTGGCGCTGCGGATGCGGGACCGGGCGGGCACGCGAGGAACGGACTCGCGGGTGGTTGCCGCCTCCGCCGGCGGATCGGGGACGGGATCAGCCCA
This sequence comes from Streptomyces pseudoechinosporeus, assembly GCF_054783935.1. Taxonomy (NCBI): domain Bacteria; kingdom Bacillati; phylum Actinomycetota; class Actinomycetes; order Kitasatosporales; family Streptomycetaceae; genus Streptomyces; species Streptomyces pseudoechinosporeus. The sequence goes on along the minus strand of NZ_BAAGPS010000051.1, from coordinate 68,820 downwards.
GCCCGGAACAGTGCAGATAGGAGATCAGGCACAGCTGAAACCGTGAGACGCCGCCGAGTTTCCTACGAATCGAGTCGACGTGGAACCGCACGGTCCGCTCGGTGATGCTGAGCGCGGTCGCCACCTCAAGATTGGTGACGCCATCGTACATGAGCAGTAACACGTCCCTTTCCCTGGCGGTCAGAGTGCCTATCTGCTCCAGCCCCGACTTCAATAGACTGTGAAAAGACTGTTCGTCTTCTGTGAATTCGACCATGACGGTCGCGTCCATACCGTCATCTTTCCTTACCCATAAGCTGGTTCGCCAATTTGATCCGGTCCTCCTGCTGCTCCTTGGCAAGCGTCAGAGTCTCGGCGTTCTTCTCGATCAGGCGCTCCTGATAGGCCGCCTCGACCGTGGACCAGATGCCGACGAGGTTCACCTTCTTCTTGCAGGCCACATCCTGGACGGCGGCGGCGATGGCCTTCTGGCCACGCAGTTCGGTCAGGCCCAGCTGGGACGGCACCTTCAGGGGGTCGGTGGTGGCGTACCCCTTCTCCTTCATGCAGGTGGACCAGCGTTCGCGGGCGGTCTCGACCCTTGAATCCCGCGTGGCGCGTTCGGAGGACTCGAAGGAAAGGCCCTGCGTGAACATGATGTCCACGGCGTTCTTTTTCGGCGCGTACAGCTTGAGATACGCCTCTCGCTGGCAGCCGCCCGCCGGGACCTTCTGCCCGCCGACGGTCTCCGAATTCTTGGCGGTCGCCGCCTCGGCCTCCTCCTGGCTGGCCGGCAGTGATTTCTCGTCGTCGTCCGAGCCGTAGAGCACCCGCTCCGCCGTGGCGCTCAGACCGGCGGTTCCCGGCTTGGCCGGTTCCGTGGCCGCCTCCGTGAAGTAGCCGCTGCGGGATGCGGCCTCCGGGTCCGTGAGGCCGTACCGCCGGGCGTTCTGGCCGTCGGCGGAAGAGGAGGAGGAGGCGGAGGCCGAAGTCGTCGGCGCCCGGGGCGCCGCGTAGGTGAAACCGAACCGGGCCATGCAGCGCTCTGTCAGCACGTCCTGGGCCTGGTCGAGGACGGCGCGCTGCCGGGCGGTGGTGAGATAGGTGTCCAGTGGGAGTTCGAGCCCGGCAGTTTCCAGCAGGACGGGTATGTCTCCGACGGAGGGCTCGCCGGAGGCGTCGCCCTTGTCGGTTTCCGTTCCGGCGCAGCCGCTCAGCAGGGCGCATCCCATGATGGCGGCAAGCACCGGGGCGTACGCCCGCGTTGAGACCAGTGCGATCAAAGACATCGTCATCCCCCGCAGACCAGCGAAGTAGCATCGTGC
>NZ_BAAGPS010000051.1:16686-67489 GCF_054783935.1 Streptomyces pseudoechinosporeus | reverse complement strand
TCACGGGTTTCTCGTCGGGCGCCCGGTGGGCGCCGGTCGGCTCAGGCGTACCAGTAGGCCGAGGAGATGGTGTTCTGGAAGTTGGAGGACGCGTTGCCGACGTGCCCCTCCGGGATGGACCCTTGGGTCCCGAACCCGTAGGTACCGGTGTAGACGTACCAGGTCCAGTTGTCCCTGTTGCGGTACGACAGGGTGTTGTTGTCAGGGCTGAGGCTGCTGTTGGTCGGGTACTTGTCGTTGCCGAAGTCCCGGTCCGAGTACTCCAGGTCGAAGACCAGACCGCTGGAGCCGTAGTAGTAGTAGAAGCCCATCTCACCGGAGTTGACGGTGCCGTCGGTCGCGGCGGCGGAGGCCGTGCCAGCGGTGGCGAGGGCGCCGACGGCGAGGGCGGCGCTGGACAGGCCCAGCGCCGCCAGGCGCTGGAGGTTTCTGCGGTGTGCTCGCATGAGAACTCATCCCCCATCTGATCTGTTGCTTCTGATCGGTTCTGTTGCTTTGATCGCGAATGCGATCGACTCTGTGTGCCCTGGAACTCCAACATGATCAAAAGGTGGTGTCTACTGGCGCAACTGCCAGTATGAATCCCAGAAGTAACGCCCTAGCATGTGCGGAATGGTGGTTTTTGATGAGTTTCGTAGCCGAGGTGGCCTGGTGATCCGAACGCGTATGGCCGCGGCCGCCGTCGCACTGTCCTTGTGCGCCGTGGCCACCGGCTGTACGGCGGGCTCCGAGGACATCTCGTCCGGGTCGGCCGCCAAGGCGGCGCAGGACGCGTACTCGGACTGCCTCGCCGATCAGGGCCTGGTCATGGAGAAGACCACCGAGGGAATCGAAGTCCCCGACAAGACCGCCAACTCCCCGGAGGCTCTGGACTCGGGCACGAAGCGGTGTGCGCACCTCATCCCCGGCGACCAGTCGTCGCCGCCCGCGGAGATCCTGGCCCAGGCGCGCGAGGAGTCGAAGTGCATGCGCGCCAACGGCGTCGAGGACTACCCGGATCCCGATCCCGGCACGGCGGACATCGCCCTCTCCGACTCGCTCGGCGAACGGCTCAAGTCCGACCCCGAAGCACTCGCGGCGGTGCAGAAGTGCCTCGCCGGAAACACCAACAGCGACGGAACGACCATCGAAGGCGGCTGAGACGGCGGTGCAGGAACTCGCTCCACCGAATGCGGACGACCGCCACGATCTCTCCGACCGCGGCCTCGACCGGCGTCGGCGCTGGGTCGTCGTGGTCGCGGTCGGCGCGGCGCTGCTCGCCTCGGCGGGCGTGGCCGCCTCCTCCGTGATCAAGTCACCGGCGCAGGCGGCGGCGGAGGCCCGGCCGCCCGCCGAGAACGTGCTGACGGCCGTCGTCGAGAACCGGAGACTGATCTCCTCCGTGATCACCCGCGGCGAGGTGATCGCCGGCCAGTCCGTGGCGGTCTCGCCGCAGGTGTCGGGTGGGGACGAGGGCACGGTGGGCGCCGTCATCACCAAAATCTCGGTCGAGGCCGGGGAGACGGTGAAGAACGGGCAGGTGCTGATGGAGGTCTCCGGCCGCCCGGTGTTCGTACTGCGCGGCAAACTCCCTGTATACCGGGATCTGCGGCCGGGTGCCACCGGCGACGACGTGGCGCAGTTGCAGAAGGCCCTCGGCGACCTGGGGCACGGCACCGGCTCCGACACCGAGGGCACGTTCGGGGCGGGCACCAAGTCCGCCCTCGAATCCTTCTACGCGTTCATCGGCTACGACCCGCTGCCCGCCGTGGACGACGACGGTGAGACGCTCAAGGCCGCCGCCGACGCCGTGAAGGCCGCCGAACGCGCGCTGGAGGACGCGCGGGACGCGCTCGGCTCGGCCGCGTCAGGCGACGGTACGAACGGCGAGAGCGGCGAGACCGGTGATCTGCGGAAGGCCGTGGAGCGCGCGGAGGAGGACCTGGCCGACGCGCGCAGCGTGCACGCCGAGGCGCAGGCCGAGTCCGGTCCGATGCTCCCGGCCGGGGAGGCCCTTTTCCTGGAGAGCTTCCCGGCCCGGGTGGACTCGGTGTCCGGCGCCGTGGGCGGCGAAGTCTCCGGGACCGTGATGAGCGTCTCGTCGGGAAGGCTCGTCGTACGGGCGTATGTCCCGGAGTACCAGAAGGGGCTGCTGCGTCCCGGCCAGAAGGTGACCATCCTCTCGGAACTCAGCGGGATCTCGGCCACCGCGAAGGTCACCTCGGTCGCCGACACGATGACCACCGCCGGAGAGGGTGGCAGCGGCGAGCGCGGCGAGGGCGAGGACGCGGCGACTGCCGGGGAGTCCGGCTACCTGGTGCGCGTTACCCCGGACAAGACGCTCGACGCCCAGCTGACCGGCCAGGACGTCCGGCTGACCATCGAGGCCGCCTCCACGGACGGCAAGGCCCTCGTCGTGCCCATCACAGCCATCACCTCGGGCGCCGACGGCAGGACCGTCGTCACGGTGCTCGAAGAGTCCGGCGAGCGCCACCGGGTCGAGGTCCGGCCAGGCACGACCGGTGACGGATTCGTGGCCGTGGAGCCCATGCAGAACGGCGCTCTGGCCGCCGGGGACCGCGTGGTCACCGGAGTCTCCACGACCACTCGGGACACCGGCAACGCTCGGGACACTGGAGACGCCGGATGACCGCACGCGAGCCCGGCCCGGCGTCGGCGTCCGGCTCGGCGCGGGCATCCGACCCGGTGCCGATACCCGGTCCGGCGTCCGCGTCGATACCCGGCCCGGTGTCGGCACCCGCCCCCGACGCGCCCCCCCGTGATCGCATTCCGGCAGGTCGGGCTGACCTACCCGGGGCCGCCGCCCGTTGAGGCTTTGCGGCCGTGCGATCTGACCGTTCGGCGGGGCGAGTTCGTGGCCGTTGTCGGTCCCTCAGGCTCGGGCAAGTCGACGTTCCTGAACATCGCCGGGCTGCTGGACGCGGCCACGACGGGCACGTACCTTCTGGACGGCCTGGACACCGGCACGCTCAAGGACGCGGACCGCACCGCGCTGCGTGGGCGGCGGATCGGGTTCGTCTTCCAGTCCTTCCATCTGCTGCCGCACCGCAGCGCGCTGGAGAACGTCACGATGGCCATGGTCTATACGGGCGTGCCGCGCCGGGAGCGCCGGGACCGGGCGGCCGAGGCGCTGGAGCGGGTCGGACTCGGTCACCGCATCGGGTCGTTGCCCACCCGGCTGTCGGGCGGGGAACGGCAGCGGGTCGCCATAGCCCGCGCCCTGGTCGGCCGCCCGTCGCTGCTGCTGTGCGACGAACCGACCGGAAACCTCGACACCGCCAACGCCCAAGCCGTACTTCGGCTTCTGGAACAACTGCACGCGGACGGCATGACCGTCCTGGTCATCACGCACGATCCGGAGGTGGCGGCGAGGGGAGCCCGTACGGTGTCGATCCGCGACGGAGTGCTCAGTGAAGTCGGGGCGAACACGGTGGCGACCGGGTGACCCGACGCCTGCTCCGCCTCCGTACCCGTACGCGCACCCGCCGGGCCGGGCGTCCCGTGCCGCCCTCGGTCTTCTCCACCCGCGATCTGTTCTCCGAAGCGCTCGCCGGCATGCTGCAACGGCCCGCCCGTTCCACGCTGACCGCGCTCGGCACGGTGCTCGGCGTCGGAACCTTCGTGGCGATCCTCGGCCTGACCGCGACGACCTCTTCGCAGATCGACGCCCGCTTCAACAGCCTCACGGCGACCGAGGTCACCATCGAGGACGTCGCCGCGGAGCAGGACCAGTACGCCGGGTACGCCTTTCCCGACGACGCCGAGAGACGTGTCGAGCGGCTGAACGGCGTCCGCAGTGCCGGGGTGTACTGGCCGGTGCGCCTCGACAGCGACACCGTCGTGCGCTCCGCACCGGTGGGGAGCGCGGCGCAGGGCGAGCCGACGGAAGTGGTGGCCGCGTCCCCGGGAGTACTGGAGGCGGCCGGACCCACCGTCGCCCAGGGGCGTATCTATGACGACCGCATGTCCAAGAACGCCGACTTCGTGGCCGTCATCGGCTCCGGAGTGGCCGAGCGGCTCGGGATCACCACACTGGAGACCCGGCCCGCGGTCTTCATCGGCGACCAGCCGCTCACGGTCACGGGCATCATCACGGACACCAGGCGCAAGGCCGACCTGCTGGCGTCGGTGGTCGTTCCGCACACGACGGCGCGGAAGATCTGGGGAGAGCCCGGCGACGGGTCGGCCGCGATGCTGGTCTCCACGGAACTGGGCGCGGCCCAGCAGATAGCCCGGCTCGCCCCGACGGCACTGCGACCCGACCACCCCGAGTATCTGAAGGCCGTACCCCCGGCGGACCCCCGCACTCTCCGGTCGAGTGTGGGCAGCGACCTCAATCAGCTGTTCCTGCTGCTGGCGGCGGTCTGCCTGGTCATCGGTGCGGTCGGCATTGCCAACACCACCCTGGTCGCGGTTCTGGAGCGGACCGGCGAGATCGGTCTGCGCCGCGCGCTCGGCGCACGGAGCAGGCACATCACCGCCCAGTTCCTCGCCGAGTCGGCCGTGTTGGGGGGACTCGGGGGGCTGGTCGGCAGCTCTCTCGGCGTGATCACGGTGGTCTGCGTGGCACTGGCCCGCGACTGGACCGCCGTCGTCCATCCGGCGACGGCCGCGGCGGCTCCGGGGATCGGTCTGCTCACCGGCGTACTCGCCGGTCTGTACCCGGCCTGGCGCGCATCGCGGGTCGAGCCCGCGGAGGCCCTTCGCCGCTGAGGCCCAGCCGTGGATACGCGGGTCTTCGAAGTCAGGCGCAATGCCGTGACTCTGTTGGTGATCTTGTCAGGCTGGTGCGGGGAACATGGTCGTGCACAGAGCGTGGAAGCATCCTTCCCGGCGGCGCTTCCTTGGGGCACTGTCGAACCAGTCGGCGAGGCGGTGGAGGTTGCAGGCCATGGCGGTCAGGACATGCTGGACATGGGTGCGGGCGAGTCCTCGGTAGCGGGTTCTGCGCAGGCCGCAGGTGCGGATGTTCTGCGAGAGGGTGGCTTCGATACCGGCGCGGATCGCGTACCGCTGCTGCCATTCCTCGGTGGCCTGCTCAAGCCGGTTGTGCGTCTGGATCTCATGCAGGGGCCGGGGCAGGAGTGCGAGTGCCCGTGGCCGGACGGCGGAGTCGGTGCACTGGGCGCGGACCGGGCAGGCCAGGCAGTCCGCCTTGGCGAACTTGACCTGGATATAGTCGTGTCCGCTGATCCGTAGCGGTCTCCATTCCCGGCTGACGGCGCCTTGGGGGCAGGTGGCCTGCCGGTTGTCCCAGTCGATGGTGAACGCGGATTTGTCGAAGCCCTTCTCGGCCCGGGCCTGGTGGCTGTGGTCGGGGACGATCGGCCCGAGCAGGGTGATGCCGTGCACCCTGCGCGCCCGTTCGATATGGGCGGGCGAGAGGTAGGCGGTGTCCACCACGTGCTCGGCCGGGGCCAGGCCGCGGGCGGCGAGGTCGTCGTGGATCTGCTCGGTCACCTGCCCGTCCTGCACGGGGGCGATGGTGGTGGCCACATGCACCACCAGATGCGGTGCGTCCTGGTCACACGTCTCGGTGAGGTGGGCCCGGTAGCCGCTCCAGGAGGTGTCCCGTTTGACGCAGTAGTGCGCATCGGGGTCGTGGGGCGAGTCGAACCGCAGCGAGGCGGGCGGCAGCGCGGTCCCCTCCCGCCAGCGCAACTCTCCCTGCGGGTCCCAGTAGTAGTGGTGGAGCCAGACCTGTCGCAGGACCTCCACCTGCGGCAGCATCCGCAGGCGGGGCGGGGCGTCGGCCGCCCAGGCGGCGGTGAGGAGCTTTCGGCCGTCCCGGCCGAACTCCTCGGCCCGTGCCACCACGGCCGCCTTCCCGCCGGGCACCCGTGCGATCTCCACCTTCCGGCCGTAGCGTTTGGCCCACTCCGGTTCGATCAAGGGTGCCAGCCAGTCCGGGCCGGCCTCGGCGAGCTCCTCCAGCGCGGCCCGCACGGTCTCACCCGCCAGTTCCAGTCGGCTCAACCGCCGTACCGTGGCCAGCACATGGGTGGCATCGGTGCGCTGCCTGCCTCGCCCCGTGAGCAGCCCGGCCGTGACCAGCCGGTCGAGCATCACCCGCAGCAGCTGGTCGGCCCGGTCGCCTTCGGCGAGCCGGGCCCGGAACTCGCTGAGCACCGAGTAGTCGAACCCCGGGTCCTCCAGCTCCAGGCCCAGCGCATACTTCCAGTCGATCCGGGTGCGGACCGCGTCCGCCGCCGCGCGGTCGGAGAGGTTCTCGGCGAACTGCAGCACCGACACCAGCGCCAGTTGCCCCGGTGACAGCCCCGGCCGGCCGTCCGCCGGATACAAATCCGCGAACTCCTCGTCCTCGAACAGCACCTCCAGCCGGTCCCGCACCAGCATCGCAGGCGTTTCTTTCGGACACGCCGCCCGCGCCGTGCGCGCGGTCCTCGGTGGTATGCGCTGGTAGCTCTTGGGCCGTAGAGACATCACACTCGCCCCGATCCACATCTCACCCGGCCCCTCCAGCGAAGCACCACCGAGCCCCGCCGTCAGCACCTACAACATCACCAACAGAGTCATGCCGTTGACTTTAGGTGTCTGGGGCTGGTGCGGACAGGTAGACCAAGGAGACGGCGTCGAGGGGTCGTTTGCGGGGCTGCGGCGGCCGTGGGCGCTCGGGGTTCCAGGCGAGAAAGCGTGAGATCTTGCGCTTGACCTGTCGGATGACCGTGCGTAGCCGACGCGGCGGGTTGAGTTCCTCCAGCAGCTCGGCCTCCAGCCGTGCCCGGGCGGCGGGCGGATCCTCAGGGGGAAAGGCCCTGGGGGTGAGGCTGCGGTGGACGGCGCGCAGGGCGGCGGTGAAGGACAGCCGGTCGGGATCGAGGGGTGGGTCGCTGCGGGTGGCGGTGCGGTGCATCAGCGCGCGGATGCCGGCGTGGACGGCGAGGTGGGCGTAGATCTCCCGCCGATTCCGCAACTACTACACCAACCGGTTCAAGGGTAACGGCACCGACGCCGTCGACATCATCCGCAACATGCTCACCGCGGAAGACGACCCACCGATCAGCGCAGGCCGCATCTATCTGATTGAGCGCGTCGTCGACGGCGGAGCCAAGCTCCTGCCTTCGATGCTGCCGGCCGATAAGTTGACGGAGTTCTGCCAGGGCTTCGCCGACATCCTCCTGGAGAAGGTGGGCCAGGAGAACACCCTGTTCAAGCGGCGCCTGGCCGCTCTGCAGTCAAAGACCTCATAACGAAGATTTCGTAACGAAGAACTCGCAACGGAGCACGCCGTTTTCGTAACAGCCATCTTCCTGTCCATCCCCGCAGCCCTGTTCCTCGGCGGCAAGGCGATCACCTTCTGCTGACGCGGAGACTCACCTTCTCCCGCACCAAGGCGGCGCAATGGGGTGAAGGCGCCCTGCTGTGCCTGTGTGTGGCACTACTCGCCTTCACCGCAGGAAGCATGAGCGGTTTCGAAACCGATCCCGTACGAGCCTGTGAGACGCGCCGCACCGGGACATTTGACCCACAGTCCTTCCGGGACCCCGAGGCGGCCGGCATCACGGTCGCCTCGCGAACCTTCCCGCCCTCGACCACCTGCACATGGCCCGACGGCACACGTGTCGAGCTGGTCCCCCCGTGGGTCAACCCGCTGCTCATTGTCTCGTTGGCCGGTGCTGTCGTCCTCGCCGGATACGCCATGCGTGTCAGCTCACCGCAGCACCATCACCGCAACCACCCACCCCAGCGCCAGCACCACGGCCAGCGGCCACAGCGGGCGCCCCCGTTCGGGCGCCGTGCTCTCCCCGGTCGGCCGCAGCGCGGGATCTGTACGCATCGCGCTGAGCTCGGCGGCCAGTGCGTCGTACGGGTGGACCAGGCCGCGGGTGCGCTCCAGCCAGCCCCAGTGGGGGGCGGCGACAGCCCAGTTGTCGCCGCGCCAGCGCAGCTTCAGCTCGAAGCGTCGGCGTCGTACGGAGCGGAGGTCCTCCCAGGGGACGTGCTGAGGTCCGCGCAGCCCGGTGACCCATAGGCCCGTACGGTCGGCTGTGATGCGCCAGGCCAGCTTCACGGGGACGCGGACCGCGCCGTAGACGCCGAGTACGACGACGAGGGCCAGCTTCCACACGGCGGTGCCGGATTCGGTGAACCAGGCCCAGCAGAGCCAGATGCCCCAGGCCACCAGCAGCGCGGCCGCCAGCCGGTCCAGCCACCCGGCATGCCAGCGGCGCACTGCCACGGGTGTCCGGGTCCCGGCCAACTCCCTGGCCTGCTCCTCCAGTTGGCGGCTCTGCGCCTCCCGGACCTTCTCCCGCTCGATACGCCGCCGGCCCGCGCTCAGCGACAACGGGCGTACGGGCCCCGTCGACCACTCGATCAGCGGAGGCTGGGCCGGGTCCACGTCGGCGCTGAGGACGAGGACCTCGGCGCCGTCGAAGGGCACGCCGTAGAGGACGGCTTCGCGGACCGGGCCCGGGGTGTCGGCGTCCACGACCTCCAGGAGCCGCTCGAGCTCCTCTTCGTCGTCCTCGCCCTCGTCTTCGTCATCCGCCTCGTCCTCCTCATCGTCGTCGAACGAGGTCAGGTCGACCGTGAACAGGGGGCGGATGGCTCGGACGTCGTCCGCCGCGTACACCTCCGTGCTGCCCTCCGCGTCGTCGCGCACGAGGACGCGCAGTACCGGTGCGGGCTCCCGGCGCAGTCCGACGGCCCGGTGCCGGCCGAACCAGGCCGAGGCCAGGGCGGTCGCGCCGAGGCCGGCCACGAAGAAGGCGGCGGCCCAGGCGCCCCGGCGGTCGGCGGCCGAGCCCCAGAGGCCCGAGGTGGCACCGGTCAGCACGCCGAGGGCGAGGACCACGAGGCCGAGGTTGCGCAGGAAGCTGCCGCGCCGCACCGGTTCCTCCGCGTCCGGCAGCCACGCCGTGATGCCCTCGGATGCCTCCAGCGCCCGCTCGTACTGCGCGCTCCGGGCCCGCAGGCGTACGGCGACGACCGCCCAGGCAGCCCCGACGACGAGCACGAAGAGTGCCGTCACCACCCACGGCTGCGACGGTGCCTGGAACGCGAGCGCGAGGAGCAGCGCGGGAGCCCCGGCCCAGACGAGCTCGGGGCGGGCGAGCACCCACAGGACGTACACCGCGAAGGCCGCCGCGAGGAACGGCCACATCCCGCCGAGCAGCACGGCCCAGCCGCCCGCGCACAGCGCGAAGGTGGTCGCTCCGGCCGCGACCGACCTGCGTACGCGCAGGAACGTCCAGCGCGGCGGCAGCGCCGCCGACCAGACCCCGGCCTGCCCGGCCGTCCAGTCCCGGCAGCCGTCGGGTATCGCCATGGCGGGCAGCCGCAGAGGCTCGTCGTACGACACATCTACTCCCTCGGTGCGTGGCTACGCCGGTGACGCCTGAACCGGTGGTGACGGGACACCCGGACGGCGAAGGAGCCACCACCCTCTCGTACGGCCGAAATCGCCCATCTCCTCAAGATCCCGGGTATGCGGGCCGCATCCTCGGCGCCTGACCGGGTGTGCGGACCGCCTCGGTCCCCTGAGCGCGCGGCCTCGACGGATCGGGATCGCTGACCGACGCGCGAGGTCACCGTAGCCCCATCGGCCCCAGTCGCCTCGTGGCCCGAGCGGTCACCCCATCGCGAGCAGAATGGCCAGCAGCACCGCACCGGCCAGCGCCGGCGCCACGATCTCATAGGCCCACCGCACCGACGGCTCGCCCTGCGCCCGCTTGTCCGGCCCACGCGCCGCCACCAGCTCGCGCAGCTCGTCCATGATCTGGTCGGCATGGGCGCGCACGGGCCCGGTCGGCTCCGGCATCCGCGACGGACGGACGGCGCCGCCCTCCTTGTCCGCGCGGGCCTGCTGCCGCGCCGCCTTCTTGCGGGCGCGCAGCGAGACGGGTATCGCCCACAGCTGGTACCTGGTGCCGGACTTGTCGAGCACCTCGTTCGAGTAGCCGGAGCGCAGTGTCTCGACTGTGCCCCAGGGCAGCACGATGATGCGGAAAGGGTTGCGGATGCGCAGCCGGTCCTCGTTCGCGAAGACGGCCGGGCGCAGGGTGAAGGCGACGACCAGCGGGACGAAGAAGACGAGCCCGGCGAGCGCCAGCCACGGCGTCCGGCCCTCCCCCACGATCAGCGCGTCGATACCGAGCCAGCCCGCGATGGCGAGCAGCAGCACACCGCCCGCGATACCTGCGGGCGACCGATAGATCCGGTCCTTGTATTCCGGACCCGAGGGCCGCGACGCTTCCGACGAGCCTGGGGAATCAGGAGAGCCCTGGGAATCCGGGGTACCAGGAGAAGCCGGGGTACCAGGAGAACCCGAAGTGCCCGGAGTCTCCGGGGAGTCCGAAGATCCCGAGGAGTCCGGTGGCGGTGACTGATGGTCCGGGTTCGTCATGCTCCCGATTCTGCCCGACGCCTCTGACAACGCTCATCCGCGGTCCCCGAGCCCTCGATGAGCGCCGGGCTCAATTCTCGACGGGCACCAGGCCGAGCTCTCGACGAGCGCCGGAAAGCCCATGGGGCTGTACAGCTGCTACGCGCGTAGATATGCTCCCCTCGTGACCATGCCCACCACAGCACCAGCCGCACACGCACTCGGCGACGTAACCGCGTCCGACAGCACGCTGCGCCGCTTCCTCCACGGGCTGCCCGGCGTCGACGCGGTCGGCCTGGAGGCGCGCGCCGCCTCGCTCGGCACCCGTTCCATCAAGACGACCGCGAAGGCGTACGCCATCGACCTCGCCATCTCGATGGTCGACCTGACGACGCTGGAAGGCGCGGACACCCCCGGCAAGGTCCGGGCGCTCGGCGCCAAGGCCGTCCACCCCGACCCCACGGACCGTACGACCCCCACCACGGCGGCCGTCTGCGTCTACCCCGACATGGTGGCCACCGCCAAGGAAGCCGTCGCGGGCTCGGGCGTGAAGGTCGCGTCCGTCGCCACCGCCTTCCCGGCCGGCCGCGCCGCGCTCGGCGTCAAGCTGGCCGACGTACGCGACGCCGTCTCGGCCGGGGCGGACGAGGTCGACATGGTCATCGACCGCGGTGCCTTCCTCGCGGGGAACTACATGAAGGTGTACGACGAGATCGTCGCCGTGAAGGAGACCTGCGGGACGAGCGCCCGCCTGAAGGTCATCTTCGAGACCGGCGAGCTGTCGACGTACGACAACATCCGGCGCGCCTCCTGGCTCGGCATGCTTGCGGGTGCCGACTTCATCAAGACGTCGACCGGCAAGGTCGCCGTCAACGCGACGCCCGCGAACACCCTGCTCATGCTGGAGGCCGTACGTGACTTCCGCGCGCAGACCGGGGTACAGGTCGGGGTGAAGCCCGCGGGCGGGATCCGCACCAGCAAGGACGCGATCAAGTTCCTGGTCCTGGTGAACGAGACGGCGGGTGAGGACTGGCTGGACAACCACTGGTTCCGCTTCGGCGCGTCCTCGCTCCTGAACGACCTGCTGATGCAGCGCCAGAAGCTGGCCACCGGCCGTTACTCCGGCCCCGACTACGTGACGGTGGATTGATCATCATGGCTTCCGTATTCGAGTACGCGCCGGCCCCCGAGTCCCGGTCCGTCGTCGACATCGCGCCCTCGTACGGCCTGTTCATCGACGGCGAGTTCACCGAGGCCGCGGACGGCAAGGTCTTCAAGTCGATCTCGCCCTCCACCGAAGAGGTCCTCTCCGAGGTCGCCCAGGCGGGCGCCGAGGACGTCGACCGTGCGGTGAAGGCCGCCCGCAAAGCCTTCGAGAAGTGGTCCGCGCTGCCCGGCTCCGAGCGCGCCAAGTACCTCTTCCGTATCGCCCGCATCATCCAGGAGCGCAGCCGTGAACTGGCCGTCCTGGAGACGCTGGACAACGGAAAGCCCATCAAGGAGACACGCGACACCGACCTCCCCCTGGTCGCCGCGCACTTCTTCTACTACGCGGGCTGGGCGGACAAGCTGGACCACGCCGGCTTCGGCGCGAACCCGCAGCCCCTGGGCGTCGCGGGCCAAGTCATCCCCTGGAACTTCCCCCTCCTCATGCTGGCGTGGAAGATCGCCCCGGCCCTCGCGACCGGCAACACGGTGGTCCTGAAGCCCGCCGAGACGACCCCCCTCTCGGCGCTGTTCTTCGCGGACATCTGCCGCCAGGCGGGCCTGCCCAAGGGCGTCGTCAACATCCTTCCGGGATACGGCGACACGGGCGCGGCCCTAGTCGCGCACGAGGACGTGAACAAGGTCGCGTTCACAGGCTCGACAGCCGTCGGCAAGGAGATCGCGCGCACCGTCGCGGGCACCCGCAAGAAGCTCACCCTCGAACTCGGCGGCAAGGGCGCCAACATCGTCTTCGACGACGCCCCCATCGACCAGGCCGTCGAGGGCATCGTCACGGGCATCTTCTTCAACCAGGGCCAGGTCTGCTGCGCGGGCTCCCGTCTCCTCGTACAGGAGTCGATCCAGGACGAGCTGCTGGACTCCCTGAAGCGCCGCCTGTCGACCCTGCGCCTGGGCGATCCCCTCGACAAGAACACCGACATCGGCGCGATCAACTCCGCCGAACAGCTGGCCCGTATCACCGCGCTCACCGAGCAGGGCGAGGCGGAGGGCGCCGAGCGCTGGTCCCCGGCCTGCGAACTGCCGTCCTCCGGCTACTGGTTCGCCCCGACGCTCTTCACGAACGTCACCCAGGCGCACACCATCGCCCGCGACGAGATCTTCGGCCCGGTCCTGTCCGTACTGTCCTTCCGCACGCCGGACGAGGCGGTCGCCAAGGCCAACAACAGCCAGTACGGCCTCTCGGCGGGCATCTGGACGGAGAAGGGCTCCCGGATCCTGGCCGTCGCGAACAAGCTCCGCGCGGGCGTCGTCTGGTCCAACACGTTCAACAAGTTCGACCCGACCTCGCCGTTCGGCGGCTACAAGGAGTCGGGCTTCGGCCGCGAGGGCGGTCGTCACGGCCTGGAGGCGTACCTCGATGTCTGACGCAAGGCTCAGTGTCTTCAAGACCTACAAGCTGTACGTAGGCGGGAAGTTCCCGCGTTCCGAGAGCGGCCGGGTGTACGAGGTGACGGACTCCAAGGGCAAGTGGCTGGCGAACGCACCCCTTGCGTCCCGTAAGGACGCCCGTGACGCGGTGGTCGCCGCCCGCAAGGCGTTCGGCCCCTGGTCCGGCGCTACGGCGTACAACCGCGGCCAGATCCTTTACCGCATCGCCGAGATGCTGGAGGGCCGCAAGGAGCAGTTCGTACGCGAGGTCGCGGAAGCGGAGGGCCTGTCGAAGTCCAAGGCTGCCGCCCAGGTCGACGCGGCGATCGACCGCTGGGTCTGGTACGCGGGCTGGACCGACAAGATCGCCCAGGTGGTGGGCGGTGGCAACCCGGTGGCGGGCCCGTTCTTCAACCTGTCGACGCCGGAGCCGACGGGCGTCGTGGTAGTACTCGCGCCGCAGGAGTCGTCGTTCCTGGGCCTGGTCTCGGTGGTCGCCCCGGTGATCGCGACCGGCAACACCGCGATCGTGGTGGCGTCCGAGAAGTCCCCCCTCCCGGCCCTCTCCCTCGGCGAGGTCCTGGCCACCTCCGACCTCCCCGGCGGCGTGGTCAACGTTCTCTCCGGCCGTACGGCGGAGATCGCGACGCCCCTCGCGGCCCACCAGGACGTCAACGCGATCGATCTGGCCGGCGCGGACGGCGTACTCGCGAAGGAGCTGGAGATCGCGGCGGCGGACAACCTCAAGCGGGTTCTGCGTCCACAGCCTGTGGATAACGCGGATTACTTCGCGAATCCCGGCGCCGAGCGCTTGACGGCCTTCCTGGAGACGAAGACGGTCTGGCACCCGACGGGATCGCTGGGCGCATCCGGTTCCTCGTACTAGCCGTACTGGGCACGCTGGGCGCGTCACGGACCGCACAAGCCAGCAGCCCTGGCCCTCCTCCGTCCAGGAGAGCCAGGGCTGCGATGTGATGCGTGCTCCAAAGGCGACTCGCAGGGTCGGCAAGGAGCCCTCGATGCCGCACACTGTTGCCTCGTGAGTTCCCATCCCCCGATACCCACCCGGGTCGTGCTGCTGTGCGGCCCTTCCGGCTCCGGCAAGTCCCTCCTCGCGGCCCGCTCCGGCCTCCCGGTGCTGCGGCTCGACGACTTCTACAAGGAGGGCGGCGACCCGACGCTGCCGCAGGTGGCGGGCAGTTCGGACATCGACTGGGACCACCCTCTGTCCTGGGACGCGGACACGGCCGTCGCGGCGATCGCCGAGCTGTGCCGCAGGGGGCGTACGAAGGTTCCCGTGTACGACATCTCCCTCAGCGCCCGTACCGGCGAGGAGACCGTCGACATCGGGCGGACTCCACTGTTCAT
Source organism: Streptomyces pseudoechinosporeus (assembly GCF_054783935.1). NCBI lineage: Bacteria > Bacillati > Actinomycetota > Actinomycetes > Kitasatosporales > Streptomycetaceae > Streptomyces > Streptomyces pseudoechinosporeus. The sequence goes on along the minus strand of NZ_BAAGPS010000051.1, from coordinate 53,178 downwards.
CGCGGAAGGCATCTTCGCCGCCGAGATCGTCGAGCGGTGTCAGGAGATCGGGGTGCTGGCGGACGCGCTGTGTCTGAGCCGCGGGCCGGTGCGTACCTTCCGCCGCCGCTTTCTGCGGGACCTCAAGGAGGGCCGCAAGTCCGTCCCGTTCCTGCTTCGCCGCGGCTGGCGCCTGATGCGCGCCGAACGCTCCATCGTGTCCCGCCAGACATCCCTGGGCGCCCACGCCTGCGACAAGGACGAGGCACTGGGCAGGCTGGCAGCCGCCGCTGCGGGAAGGTGTGTAAAAGCGAGGAACACCGCAACCATCAATTGAGGAACCCCGACGGCGAGCAATCAGGTCCGCGAGAGCGGCGCCGGTTTAGGCGCAAAAGGGGAGCGGGACTGGATGGACCCCCCGGCCCTCCAGTCCCGCTCCCTTTTCCCCGTGATCCCCCGTGGTCCCCCGTTGACCCCGTGATCCCCCCTGCAGTGCCCCCGTTACCTGTCCGCCGCCTCCCCCCAGAGTGACGAACAGCCCCCGTGCTTCCCCCGTACTTTCTTTCCCCCGTTGCCCTCGGGCGGGCCTGTCAGGCGACAAGCTCCCCGAAGGACTCCTCCTCGTCACGGCCGAAGCTGAGGACCTCGTCCTCACGCAGCCGGCGGAGAGACCGCCAGATGCTGGACTTCACCGTGCCGACACTGATGTCGAGGATCTCCGCGATCTCCGGGTCCGTGCGGCCCTCGTAGTAGCGCAGGACCAGCATGGTGCGTTGGAGTTCAGGCAGCCGTGCGAGCGCCTGCCACAGGACGGCGCGCAGCTCGGTGCCGCGCATCGCGTCCGTGTCGCCGGCCGTCTCCGGCAGTTCCTCGGTCGGGTACTCGTTCAGCTTGCGGCGGCGCCACGCGCTGATGTGCAGATTGGTCATGGTGCGGCGGAGGTAGCCCCCGACCGCGGCCTTGTCACTGATCCGGTCCCATGCCTTGTACGTCGAGAAGAGGGCGCTCTGCAGCAGGTCCTCGGCCTCGAAGCGGTCACCGGTCAGGTGGTAGGCGGTTGCGTACAGGGAGGCGCGGCGCTCCTGGACGTAGGCGGTGAACTCCGCCTCCGACACCGAACGACGCTCCCCCGAGTCCTCCCCGTACGCGGATCCCCCGTGCGTTCCCCCGTTGCCCCCCACCAGATGTGCGTCAACCACCGTCATGTACGACCCGGTGTGCTGACGCCCGGTGCCGCGAGCGCACCCCCGCCCGCTCACGGCACCGGACTTCTCGGTGTTGCGCGTGACGTCGTGAAGACGCGTGACAACTGCGACCGCGCTAGTGCTGGTGCTGTGCAGCGTGTTCATCTCGCGCCCCCCGTCGTGGAGTTCCGGTTTCTCGGTACTGCTCTGTGGTGCTTCCTTGCCTGTGCCGAAAAGCTTGCCTACGCGACTTCATGACGGTGTCAGCCGACTGTCACAGGCGTGCAACAGGGTGGGGCCCAGGCGCAGCACAGGTTGATCACAGAGAAGCGTCGTACGGCTACGCATTCGGTATCTCGGACGATCACTCCTATGGGTGAGATGTGTGGGAGCGCTCCAGGAGTCGATACGGCGCCATGTCATGAGACAGAATGACGTCCGTGCCTTCCCTGTTGCTGATCGAGGACGACGACGCCATCCGTACGGCCCTGGAGCTGTCGCTGACGCGCCAGGGGCACCGTGTGGCCACCGCTGCCACCGGCGAGGACGGTCTGAAGCTGCTGCGCGAGCAGCGGCCGGACCTGATCGTGCTGGATGTGATGCTGCCCGGCATCGACGGGTTCGAGGTGTGCCGGCGCATCCGGCGCACGGACCAGCTGCCGATCATCCTGCTCACCGCCCGCAGTGACGACATCGACGTGGTGGTCGGGCTGGAGTCGGGGGCCGACGACTACGTCGTCAAACCGGTACAGGGGCGGGTGCTGGACGCCCGCATCCGGGCCGTGCTGCGGCGTGGCGAGCGGGAGGCCAACGACTCGGCGACGTTCGGCAGCCTGGTGATCGACCGCGCGGCGATGACGGTCACCAAGAACGGCGAGGACCTCCAACTGACGCCCACCGAGCTGCGGTTGCTCCTGGAGCTCAGCCGCCGACCGGGACAGGCGCTGTCCCGCCAGCAGTTGCTGCGACTGGTGTGGGAGCACGACTACCTCGGTGACTCACGGCTCGTCGACGCCTGTGTGCAGCGGCTGCGCGCGAAGGTGGAGGACGTGCCGTCCTCGCCGACGCTGATCCGTACCGTACGCGGCGTGGGGTACCGGCTGGACAGTCCTCAGTGACCCCATCGCAGGGCAAGCTCCGCGGCTGGGCCGCGGCGCGCAGGACGATACTGGCGGGGCTGCGCTTCACGAGCCTGCGGCTGCGTCTGGTCGTCGTGTTCGGGCTCGTCGCGCTCACCGCGGCGGTGTCGGCGTCGGGAATCGCGTACTGGCTCAACCGCGAGGCCGTGCTGACCCGTACGCAGGACGCGGTGCTGCGCGACTTCCAGCAGGAGATGCAGAACCGCGCGAGCGCGCTGGCGGTGCACCCGTCGCGGGACGATCTGGAAGCCGCCGCACGCCGGATGGCGAACAGCCCGCAGGGGTTCAGTGTGCTGCTGATCGCCGAGGACGAGGCGGGGCGGACCGTCGTCGGCAACTCCGATCTGGACGACTTCTCCCTGGCCGATGTGCCTAAGTCCCTCCAGAAGGCGGTGAACAGGGAGCAGGAGCTCACCTCGGGCAACAAGCACCCGTACCACCTGTACTGGCAGCGGATCGTCGACGGCGACAAACCGTATCTGGTGGGCGGCGCGAAGGTGATCGGCGGCGGGCCGACCGGCTACATGCTCAAGTCCCTGGAGCCGGAGGCCGAGGACCTCAACTCCCTTGCCTGGTCGCTGGGTATCGCGACCGGGCTCGCGCTGATCGGTTCGGCGCTGCTCGCGCAGGCCGCCGCGACGACCGTACTCAAGCCGGTGCACCGCCTCGGCACGGCGGCCCGGCGGCTCGGCGAGGGCAAGCTGGACACCCGGCTGCGGGTGTCGGGCACGGACGAACTCGCGGATCTGTCACGGACGTTCAACCGTGCCGCGGAGGCGCTGGAGAAGCGGGTCGCGGACATGAGCGCGCGCGATGAGGCCTCCCGCCGCTTCGTGGCGGACATGTCGCACGAGCTGCGGACGCCGCTGACCGCGATCACCGCTGTGACCGAGGTCCTTGAGGAGGAGCTCGACGCGGAGACCGGCAGCGTGGACCCGATGATCGAGCCCGCCGTACGCCTCGTCGTCAGCGAGACACGGCGCCTGAACGACCTCGTGGAGAACCTCATGGAGGTCACCCGCTTCGACGCGGGCACGGCCCGGCTCGTCCTGGACGACGTCGACATAGCCGACCAGATCACCGCGTGCATCGACGCGCGCGCCTGGCTGGACGCGGTGGAGCTGGACGCCGAACGCGGCATCACCGCGTGTCTCGACCCGCGCCGCCTGGACGTGATCCTGGCGAATCTGATCGGCAACGCCCTCAAGCACGGCGGCTCTCCGGTGCGCGTGTCCGTGCGCGAGGAGGGGGACGACGTGCTCATCGAGGTGCAGGACCACGGCCCCGGCATCCCTGAGGAGGTCCTCCCGCACGTCTTCGACCGCTTCTACAAGGCGAGCGCCTCCCGCCCGCGCTCGGAGGGCAGCGGCCTGGGCCTGTCCATCGCCCTGGAGAACGCGCACATCCACGGCGGCGAGCTCACCGCCGCCAACTCCCCCGAGTCGGGCGCGGTGTTCACCCTGAGACTGCCGCAGGACGCCTCGGTTCTGACGGACCAGGAGGACCGGCAGGACCGGGGAGGCCGGGGAAACCGGAAGAAGAACGGTAAGTCCGGCAAGTCCTGTGAGGGCAATGGCTCCAAGGGGGAGGCGCGATGACCGTACGCGGCCGATGGGGCGTACGCGGCTCACAGGGCGTACGCCGGTTGCGTACCGCCCTGCTCGCCGTGACGTTGCTCGCCCTGGCGTCGGCCGGGTGCGGGATCCGGCCGACGGAGGTGCCGACCGAGTTCGGGCCCGCGCCGTCCCGGTTGTCCTGTACGGCGAGTGGCCCGGATCTCGCTACGCAGTCCCCTGGCGGGATACTCGTCCAGGTCTTCCTGCTGTGCTCCTCGCAACTGGTGCGGGTCGACCGGATCGTGCGCGTCACCGACGGCACCACGGAGACGGACCGTGCACAGGCCGCGCAGGCGCTGCTCGACCAGCTGACCGCGGACCCGGCCGAGGCCGAGCGGCAGGCGGGCTACACGACGGACGTCCAAGGCGGCCTGACGGTCGGCGAGCCGCGCCCGGAGGACCCGGAGGGCGCGCTGCGGCTGAGCACCGAGCCCGCCGCGCTGACCTCGTACGCGCTGGCCCAGATCATCTGCACCTTCAACGCTTCGGCCGCCGCCTCCGACGGCGGCGCGGTCATCCTCGGCGGCCCCGGCATGGACCCCGTACGCCGCTACGAGTGCACGCCTGAGGTCCTCTCCCGGCCGGGCACCGAGTCCCCGCCGTCGACGGAGGTCGGCGGGCCCTGAGGACCGGGCGGGGGCGGGCGCGTCCCTTCTGAGCGGCTTTTGGCGCCGGTGCGGTATCGCGCCCGTTTGAGGGGCCGCAGGCCCCGATAGGGGCGCGGGGCTGTGACATATGCGGCTCCGCCGCGATGGGGGTCCCCCCGCTCGAGCGAAGCCGAGAGTGGGGGAGCGACCAGCCCCCACCGGCCCGCAGGTTCATCACCATGCTTCCAGCGGAGCGCACCCGTGTGAGGCAAGCCCTTGCGACACACGGAACCGATCCTGCCGAAGGCCGCGTCTTGGGGGGCGTGCGTCAAGGCTCAAACGGCGGCAGCGCCGCGTTCCGCATCCGTGCGGCGGGAGGTGTTCTTCTCGTCGCACATCTCGCGCTCGTCGCCTGGCTCACGCTGCGTCCCCTGGACGTGCCGTGGGTGAGCGCCGCGAACCTGCGTCCGTTCGCGAGCATCAGAGCCGATCTGGCCCTGGGCCCAGAGGCGGCGGCCCGCAATATCGGCAAGGGGCTGCTGCTGCTCGCTCCGCTCGGCGTACTGCTGCCCATGGCCGGCGGCAGACTGTCCGCCTCCCCACTGCTGTCCCTGCTCCGTACGGTCGCCGCCGGCGCCCTGCTCTCCATGGGCATCGAGCTGCTGCAGACCGGGGTTCCCGGCCAGGTCGTGGACGTCGACTCGCTGCTGCTCAACACCGTGGGCGTGGCCCTGGCCCATGTGGCGTTCGTCCCCGCCGCGCGCGCCGTACTGCGCCGCCGGACGGAGACGCGGCGCCGGGCCGCCCTCCACCGGGAGGATGCGGCTCAGGGTCGGACCCCGACGATTCCCAGGGTCGGCATCGCCCCGTAGAGCGACGCTTTGTCCCCTTCGTGGTCGTAGCGTGGAAGGCAGATGAGGCAGCCAGAAGGGAGGCCTCGTACGCTCACGAAGGAGCCGTAGATGAACCGCCTTGCCCGCCCCACGAACGACCGGATGATCGGCGGAGTGTGCGCTGCGCTGGCACGGCGCTTCGGTACCTCCGCGACCACGATGCGCGTGATCTTCCTGGTGTCCTGTCTGCTGCCGGGTCCGCAGTTCCTGCTCTACATAGCGCTGTGGATCCTGTTCCCCTCGGAGGGCAAGGCGGCTCGTACGGCCTGGTGATCCACGCACCCCATACGCACGTACGCCGATGGGGCGCCCCTCGGATTCGAGGAGGCGCCCCACGGCGCGTACAGGTGCGGACTCAGGCGGGGGGAAGCCCGAGGCCCGCGGCCGGCGCGGTCAGGCCCGTGACCGGCGCGGCCGCGTCCGTGACCAGCGCGGCCTGGTCCGTGACCGGCGCGGCCGCGTCCGTGACCAGCGCGGCCTGGTCCGTGACCGGCGTGGTGACGGCGCCCACGACCCCGGAGGGGGCGGGCACGGCGGCCGGGGCCGCGTTGGCGGCGCCCGCACCGGCGGCGGCGAAGGCGGCACCGAGAACGGCGACACCGAGGGTCTTGACAGCAGACTTCTTCATCTTCGTCCTTGCGCTGTGACGGATTCGAGCGGTTCGAAACCGTAAGCACGGGGGAGCGCGCCCTGCAAACGTCGAAAAGCGGCCGTGTCGGCATGCGCCCGGCCGCTTTTCCTACGAGCCGATCAGCCCGCTTCGACCGCAGAACCGCTGGTCGAAGCGGTCTGCCAGAACAGCCATTCGGACTTCAGCTCCGCATAGCCGGGCTTGATCACGTCATTGATCATCGCCAGCCGTTCGTCGAAAGGAATGAATGCTGATTTCATCGCATTGACTGTGAACCACTGCATGTCGTCGAGCGAATAACCGAAGGCGTCGACAAGGTGCTCGAATTCCCGGCTCATACTGGTGCCCGACATCAACCTGTTGTCCGTGTTCACGGTCGCCCGGAAATGCAGCCGTCGCAGCAGCCCGATGGGGTGCTCGGCGTACGAGTCGGCGGCACCCGTCTGGAGGTTGGAGCTGGGGCACAGCTCCAACGGGATGCGCTTGTCGCGTACGTACGAGGCGAGGCGGCCGAGCTTCACGGAGCCGTCGCCGCCGACGTGGATGTCATCGATGATGCGCACCCCGTGGCCGAGCCGGTCGGCGCCGCACCACTGGAGGGCCTGCCAGATGGAGGGCAGCCCGAAGGCTTCGCCGGCGTGGATCGTGAAGTGGTTGTTCTCCCGCTTCAGATACTCGAAGGCGTCCAGGTGACGGGTGGGCGGGAAGCCGGCCTCGGCGCCCGCGATGTCGAAGCCGACGACGCCCACGTCGCGGTAGCGGTTGGCGAGTTCGGCGATCTCCAGGGCGCGGGCCGCGTGCCGCATGGCGGTCAGGAGGGCGCCGACGCGGATCCGGTGACCGCTCTCGCGGGCGAGCCGCTCACCTTCCCGGAAGCCCTCGTTGACGGCTTCGACGACCTCTTCGAGGGTGAGCCCCTTCTCCAGGTGCTGCTCGGGCGCGTACCGCACCTCGGCGTAGACGACGCCGTCCTCGGCGAGGTCCTGGGCGCACTCGGCGGCCACCCGCACCAGCGCCTCGCGGGTCTGCATGACGGCGCAGGTGTGCGCGAAGGTCTCCAGATACCGCTCCAGGGAACCGGAGTCGGCGGCCTCGCGGAACCAGACGCCGAGCTTGTCGGGGTCGGTCTCGGGGAGGTTGGTGTAGCCCGTCTCGCGGGCGAGGTCGACGACGGTCCCGGGGCGCAGGCCCCCGTCGAGGTGGTCGTGCAGCAGGACCTTGGGGGCCCGGCGGATCTGGTCCGCACCGGGTGTGTGCTGGTGCTGGCTCGTCATTTCCGAATCCTAACGCCTACGCGCGTAGATCCCTTCCTCGGGAGATCCGTCGATACGCAACGGTGACCCTGCGGACGACTCACGTACACCCTTGCTTCTGACAATGTTCTGTCATGGCACAGCAAGTGACGCCGGTTCGCAGGGCCCGGCTGGGGCGGGCACTCGGCACGGAACCGACGGCGGTGAGCGGCGTGGTGCTGCTGCTGCCGGGCGGTGAGGAGACCTCCGCCCGCAGACCGTCACCGATGCTGGCGACCGCCTCCGTACGCTCGCTGGGGCGCCGCCTCACGCGCGCGGGGCGTACGGACGGGCTGGTCGCGCACGTGGTGCACTACAGGTTTCGCGGCTGGAACGGCAGCGAGGCGCATCTCGCACATGACGCCGCCTGGGCCGCCGATGAGGTCGTACGCCGCTACGGAGACGTGCCCGTGTGTCTCGCCGGGCTGGACATGGGCGGTCGGGCTGCCCTGCACGCGGCCGGGCACACCGCCGTCAACTCCGTGCTGTCGCTGTCCCCTTGGCTGCCGGAGGACGACGTGGCGGCACCCGAGGAACCGGTGAAGCAGCTCGGGGGACGGCGGGTGCTGATCGTGCACGGGACGATGGATGCGCGCAGTGATCCGGAGCTGTCCTTTCGGCTCGCGGCGCGGGCGAAGAAGGCGAACCGGGACATCTGCCGGTTCGAGGTGCACTCCGACGGGCATGGGCTGTCCCAGCATCGGGAGGAAGTTCTCGCGCTTGCCGAGGACTTTGTGATGGGGGCGTTGTTCGGGCGGGGGTTTTCCCGGCCTGTGGAGGACGCGTTTGCGGCTCCACCTCCGCTTGGCTTGCGGATGCCGTTGGCTTCTGGGTTCGGGAAGTCGTTGCGGCGGTGAGCGCCGGGAGAGCGCAAGCACGCCAGTGTCAGTCCGGGAGCAGGTTGCCCCTTCTCGACAGCAGGAACTTCTTGAAGGCTGCCACCGGTGGGGTGTCCGGGTGGCCGTCCAGCCAGGCGACGCCGATCTCGCGGGCCGCTCGTGGGGCGGTGACCGTCAGTTCGACAACTCCTGGGCGCGGTACGGCCGGTGGTGGCAGGAGGGCTACTCCCAGTCCCGCCGCCACCAGGCCCCGTAGCGTTTCGGCCTCCTCGCCCTCGAAGGCGATACGGGGGCGGAAGCCGGCCTCCTTGCAGAGGTCGTCGGTGATGCGGCGCAGGCCGTAGCCGGGTTCGAGGGTGACGAAGGTTTCGTCGGCGGCCTCGGCCAGGCGGGCGCGTTTGCGGCCGGCGAGGCGGTGGTCGGCGGGGACCACGAGGCGCAGCTTCTGCTCGTCGAGGCGGCGGGCGACGAGGTCGGGGGCGTCCGGCATCGGCGAGGTGAGGCAGAGGTCCAGCTCGCCCGAGCGCAGCCCCTCGATCATCGCCTCGCCGTAGTTCTGTACGAGGCTGAAGCGGACCCGTGGATGGTCGGCCCGGAAGGCGCGGATGAGCCCGGGCACGGTCTCGGAGCCCATGGTGTGCAGAAAGCCGAAGGCGACCTTGCCGGAGGTGGCGTCGGCGTCGGCCCGTACCGCGTCGGCCGCCCGCTCGATCTCGGCGAGCGCCCGCTCCACGGAGGCGAGGAACGTACGCCCGGCGGGTGTGAGCGAGACCGTACGGCCCCGGCGGGCGAACAGGTCGACGCCCAGGTCCTGTTCGAGGCGGACCATGGCGCGGGACAGGGTCGACTGCGGGACCTGCATCTCCTGCGCGGCGCGGGTGACGTGCTCGGTACGGGCGACTCCCGCGAAGTACGCCAGGCGTGGGGCGAGCAGCGCGACGATGTCTTCTGTGTCACTGGATGGTGACAGGTGAGGCTCTGACCTTTGCTGATGCTTCATGGGAACGATTATGGCGATTCCATGCATTGGACGGATGAGAGGTCGTTCTTTAGGTTCGAAGCATGCCTTCCGCCAGTACCGAGGCGTCCACCACCGTGGGCGCCGCCTCGACCGTTTCCGTCACTTCCGCCGCTTCCACCACCGACTCCCGTATGACCCCGGGCGGGCCCGGCTACCGCCGGATGAGCTTTGCCCTGTTCCTCGCGGGTGTCGCGACCTTCGCGCTGCTCTACTCCACGCAGGCCCTTCTCCCGCTGATCTCCAGCGACTTCGGGGTGACGGCGAGCGCGGCGAGCTGGACGGTGTCGGCGGCGACCGGCGCGCTGGCGCTGTTCGTCCTGCCGATGAGCGCGCTGTCGGAGCGGTTCGGTCGGCGTACGGTCATGACGGCGTCCCTGGGGATCGCGGTGACCGTCGGTCTGCTGGTTCCCTTCGCCCCGTCGGTCGGCACGCTGATCGCGCTGCGGGCGGTGCAGGGTGCGGCGCTGGCCGGGCTGCCGGCTTCGGCGACGGCGTATCTGGCGGAAGAAGTGCGGCCGAAGGCGCTGATCACCGCGATCGGTCTGTTCGTCGCGGGCAACAGCGTCGGCGGCATGAGCGGCCGGGTCATCACCGGCTGGGTCGCGCAGGAGTGGGGCTGGCGGGTCGCCGTCGGCGCGATCGGGGTCGTCGCGGTGGCGTGCGCGGTCGCGTTCCGGCTGCTGCTTCCGGCGCCGAAGCACTTCAAGGCGGGCTCGCTGCAGCCGCGGGTGCTGGCCCGCACGGTCCGTGCACACCTCTCGAATCCGCTGATGCGTCGGCTGTACGCGATCGGTGCGCTGTTCATGACGGTCTTCGGGGCCGTCTACACGGTGATCGGTTACCGGCTGACCGACGCTCCGTTCTCCCTCCCCCAGGGGATCATCGGCTCGATCTTCCTGGTCTACCTGGTCGGTACGGTCTCGGCGTCGACGGCGGGCAAGCTGGTGGGCCGCCTCGGCCGCCGCGGCTCCCTCTACCTGGCGGGCGGCACGACGACAGCGGGTCTGCTCCTGTCGCTGGCGGACTCGCTGGTGCTGGTGCTGCTCGGCCTGGTCCTGATCACGGCGGGCTTCTTCGCGGGCCACGCGGTCGCCTCGTCGTCCGTGAGCCACACGGCCAAGGAGGGCCGCGCTCAGGCTTCCGCCCTGTACCAGTCCGCGTACTACGTCGGGTCCAGCGCGGGCAGCACGCTCGGGGCGGTCGCGTTCCATGCGGGGGGCTGGGGCGGGACGGTTGCGCTTGGGCTGCTGGCGGTGGTCGGGGTCGTGGGGATCACGGTGCTGGGGTCGCGTGCGGCTCGAGTGCAGGCGCGGCGGGGTCTGCTGGCGGCGCACTGACGCCGACGCGCTGGCGCGGGCCGTTGAGCGGCGGGGCGGACCCACCCTGACCTGGGCCTTCGTGTGGTTCGGGGGCCATTGTCAGTGGGCTGCTGTAGCTTCCGAAGTGGTGGCGCGCAAAGGTGCGTGCGAGGGACTGAGCCACAGGGGTGGGTTGGCCATGAGCGACGGTACGGCGACTGCAGCGGATCTCGATGTCCGGCTGGAGAAGCACCGGGTCGAGCTGACGGGGTACTGCTACCGGATGCTCGGCTCGTCCTTCGAGGCGGAGGACGCGGTGCAGGACACACTGGTGCGCGCCTGGCGCAGCTACGACAAGTTTGAGGGCCGTTCCTCGATGCGTTCGTGGCTGTACCGAATCGCGACGAACGTATGCCTGGACATGCTGACGGCGGGCAACAAGAGGGCCCGTCCCATGGACCTGACGGACTCGACACCACTGGCGCAGGCGGCACTGACCCCGCGCCCGGACAACACCTGGCTGGAACCCATGCCGGACAACCGCGTACTGCCCACACCCAGCGACCCGGCCGAGGCGGCGGTGGCCAAGGAGTCGGTGCGCCTCGCCTTCATGGCCGCCCTCCAGCAACTGCCGCCCAAGCAGCGGGCCGTACTGATCCTGCGCGAGGTCCTGGCCTGGAAGGCGAGCGAGGTCGCCGAGCTGCTCGACACCACGGTCGCCTCGGTCAACAGCGCGCTCCAGCGGGCCCGCGCGACCCTCGCCGAGCGCGACGGCGCGGCCGAGGAGGGCGCCGTCTCCGACCCGCTCGACGAGGAGCAGCAGAAGCTCCTGGAGCGCTATGTCGCGGCGTTCGAGGGGTACGACATGACGGCGCTGACGGCGCTGCTGCACGAGGACGCGGTGATGACGATGCCGCCGTTCGACCTGTGGCTGAGCGGCCACGAGGACATCACGGGCTTCATGACGACACTGGGCGCCCCCTGTGCGAACTCGCGCCTGGTGCCGGTCGAGGTCAATGGGCTGCCGGGCTTCGCGCAGTACAAGCCGGATCCGGACGAGGGCGGCTACATGCCGTGGGCGGTGCAGGTCCTGGAGATATCAGGGGGCCGGATCGCGGGGTTCCACTGCTTCCTCGACACGAAGCGGTGGTTCCCGCTCTTCGGGCTGCCCCTCCACCTCGAAGCGGAGGCCGACCAGAGCGAGTAGCGCGTGCAGGGCCGGGTCGGGGTCGCGCAGGCGTATCCGGCCTCCGGCCCGGCGGGCGGCGAGCTGGAGTCTGGCCAGTACGTCGACGGTGGTCAGTCCGGGCGGACCGAGGCCCGCGACATCGCAGACCACGACACCGGCGCCGGAGGCCTCCAGTCTCGCGCGCACGTCCTCGCACAGCCGGGGCACGTCATCACGGGTGACGGAGCCGGGCAGCACGAGTACGGCGGGTGTCATGGAGTTCACGAACGGTAGACCGGGCGACGGCGCGGAACTCATCGCCGAGCCGACGTGAGGTCGCGTCGTCCAAGGTCACATTGACCTGACCGAGGAGCCCCGTGCCCAGGTCAGGCAATACGTTCCAGCACCACCGGCGCAGCCGTGAACTCCGTGCCCGGCGCCGCGACGTCGTACGAACCCTCGACCGCCTCCAGCGCGTACGCGAAGCGCTCCGGCGTGTCCGTGTGCAGCGTCAGCAGCGGCTGGCCCTCCGTCACCGTGTCGCCCGGCTTGGCGTGGAGTTCCACGCCTGCGGCGGCCTGGACCGGGTCCTCCTTGCGGGCGCGGCCTGCGCCGAGGCGCCAGGCGGCGATGCCGATGGCGTAGGCGTCCAGGCGGGTCAGGACGCCCGAGGAGGGAGCCTTGACCACGTGTTGCTCACGCGAGGTGGGCAGTGGAGCCTCCGGGTCGCCGCCCTGGGCCGCGATCATGCGGCGCCATACGTCCATCGCCGAGCCGTCCGCCAGTGCCTTCGCCGGGTCCGCGTCCTTCACGCCCGCCGCGTCGAGCATCTCGCGGGCCAGGGCGAGGGTCAGTTCCACCACGTCCGACGGACCGCCGCCCGCCAGGACCTCCACCGACTCGCGGACTTCCAGGGCGTTGCCCGCCGTCAGGCCCAGCGGGGTCGACATGTCCGTCAGCAGGGCGACCGTCTTCACACCGTGGTCCGTGCCCAACCCGACCATCGTGGACGCCAGTTCACGCGCGTCCTCGATCGTCTTCATGAAGGCGCCCGTACCCACCTTCACGTCCAGGACCAGCGACCCCGTGCCCTCCGCGATCTTCTTCGACATGATGGACGAGGCGATCAGGGGGATCGACTCGACCGTCCCCGTCACATCCCGCAGCGCGTACAGCTTCTTGTCCGCCGGGGCCAGACCGTCGCCCGCCGCGCAGATGACCGCGCCGACGCCGTCCAGCACGTTCAGCATCTCCTCGTTCGACAGCAGCGCCCGCCAGCCCGGGATCGACTCCAGCTTGTCCAGGGTGCCGCCGGTGTGGCCGAGGCCACGCCCCGACAGCTGCGGGACCGCCGCGCCGCACGCCGCCACCAACGGAGCCAGCGGGAGCGTGATCTTGTCGCCCACGCCGCCCGTGGAGTGCTTGTCGGCCGTCGGCCGGGAGAGTGCCGAGAAGTCCATGCGCTCGCCGGAGGCGATCATCGCCGCCGTCCAGCGGGCGATCTCACCCCGGTTCATGCCGTTGAGCAGGATGGCCATCGCAAGGGCGGACATCTGCTCGTCGGCGACCTCACCGCGGGTGTACGCGTCGATGACCCAGTCGATCTGCTCGTCGCTGAGCTCACCACGGTCCCGCTTGGTGCGGATGACGGAGATGGCGTCCATGGCCACGGCTTTCCTTCCAGAGTTCACTTGGTGAGATGGCCCGGCCCGAAAGCCTGCGGCAGCATCTCCGACAACGGCACGATCCCCGCCGGGGTCTCCAGGAGCAGATCGGGGCCCCCGAACTCGTACAGCAGCTGGCGGCAGCGCCCGCACGGGACCAGGATCTCGCCGCGGCCGTCCACGCACGTGAAGTGCGTCAGCCGACCGCCGCCGGTGAGCTGGAGCTGCGAGACCAGCCCGCACTCGGCGCACAGCCCGAGCCCGTACGACGCGTTCTCGACATTGCAGCCCGACACCGTGCGGCCGTCCTCGACCAGGGCCGCCGCACCGACTGGGAAGCCCGAATACGGGGCGTACGCACGGGACATGGCCGTACGCGCCGCTTCCCGGAGGGCCTCCCAGTCGACTGGGGGTGTCACTTGCCCTGGCCCTTGCGATACGGCATGCCGTTCGCCCTCGGCATGCGCAGGCGCTGCGCGGAGAGTGCGAGAACAAGCAGCGTGATGACGTACGGAGTGGCGGAGACGACCTGGTTCGGGACCTCGTCGGTGAGGGCATACCAGGTGAACACCAGCGCGCCGACGGCCAGGGTGAGCACGGCGGCCACGTACTTCTTCTTGACCACCAGCCAGATCGCGCCGATGACCAGCAGGATGGCGGCGAGCAGCAGCAGCGCGTGGACGTTCTCGGCGCCGCCGCGCAGGTTGAGGCTGTCGGTGTAGCCGAACAGGCCGGCGCCGATGGCGAGTCCGCCCGGCATCCAGTTGCCGAAGATCATCGCGGCGAGGCCGATATAGCCGCGTCCGCTGACCTGGCCCTCCAGGTAGAAGGGGTTGGCCACGATGGAGAGGAAGACGCCGCCGAGGCCGGCCAGTCCGCCGGAGATGATCACGGCCAGGTACTTGTACTTGTAGACGTTCACGCCGAGCGACTCGGCGGCGACCGGGTTCTCGCCGCAAGAGCGCAGCCGCAGACCGAAGGGCGTACGCCACAGGATCCACCAGGTGGCGGGGACCAGCGCGACGGCGATCAGGGTCAGCCAGGAGACGTTGGTGACCAGGCCGCCGAGGAGGCCCGCTATGTCGGAGATCAGGAACCAGCCCTCGCGGTTGAGGTCACTGAGCCCGTCGGAGAGGCCGGGCACCGTGAAGTCGCCGAGGGACTCCACCGGCGGGGACTGCTTGGCCGAGCCGCCCTGGGTGCCCTCGAAGGCGAGTGGGGCGAGGTAGCGGGTGGCGCCGAGGGCGAGGATGTTGAGGGCCACACCGGAGACGATGTGGTTGACGTTGAAGGTGATGGTGACGACGGCGTGCAGCAGTCCACCGACGCAGCCGCCGATGATGCCGACGAGGATGCCGGTCCACGGACCCCACTGGTAGCCGGCCCAGGCGCCGAACCAGGTGCCGAGGATCATCATGCCCTCGAGGCCGATGTTGACGACGCCCGCGCGCTCCGCCCACAGACCGCCGAGACCGGCGAGGCCGATCGGGACGGCCAGTTCGAGCGCGGTGGACATCTGGCTGACGTTGGTGATGCCGTCGGCGCCGGTGATGATGCGGACGATCGAGGTCAGCGCCAGGGCGCCCGCGATGATCAGCAGGAGGACGGGGAGTGTCAGGCGACGGCCGACGGGGGCCGCGGGCTGCAGCGTGGGCTGGTTGAGGTCGGTTGCGGTGGTCATCGGCCCGCCACCTCCTTCTCGGTCGAGTTGTCAGAGGAGGCGCCGAGGACGTGGCCCGCGGCGAGTTCCGCGCCGACGCGGCGCTGCTGGCGGCGCAGACCCCATTCGCGTACGGCCTCGTAGGAGACGACGACCGAGAGCACGATCAGGCCCTGCATGATGACCGCGATCTCCTTGTCGTAGTCGTGGAAGTCCAGCTCGGGCGAGGCTTTGTCGAGCCAGGCCCACAGCAGGGCCGCGAAGGCGATGCCGGTCGGGTTGTTACGGCCGAGCAGGGCGATACCGATGCCCAGGAAGCCGATGCCGGTGGGGAAGTTGAGGCTGTACGTGTGTGTGTCGCCGAGCAGGATCGGCAGGCCCGCCATTCCCGCGAGACCGCCGGAGAGCAGCATGGCGGTGAGCACCATGCGCTTGGGGTCGACTCCGCTGGCCGCGGCGGCGGTCTCCGAGGCGCCGGAGGAGCGCAGGTCGAAGCCGAAGCGGGTGCGGTTGAGGACGACCCAGTAGCCGATGCCGAGCAGCACCGCGATGATCACGAAGCCGTAGATCTCGCCGGCCGCGCCCATGTCGATGCCGGGCATCCAGCCGGACTCGTGCATCTCGCCGGTGGTGTTGTTGTTGCCGACCTTCACGCCGAAGACGTTGGGCAGCCACAGGTAGCCGATGACGGAGGTGGCGATCGCGTTGAGCATGATCGTCGCGACGACCTCGCTGACGCCCCGGGTCACCTTCAACACGCCCGCGATGCCCGACCAGAACATGCCGGTGAAGACCGCGGTGAGGATCAGCAGTGGGATCTGCAGGGCCGCCGGCAGCGCGACATGGGCGCCGACGATCGCGGCCATCATGGCGGCGAGCTGGTACTGCCCGTCCACGCCGATGTTGAACAGGTTCATCCGGAAGCCGATGGCCACCGCGAGCGCCGCGATGTAGTACATCGAGGCCTGGTTGATGATCAGGACCTGGATGTCGGAGAACGTGGCCTGCTCGAACATCAGCGTGTACGGCTCGACCGGGTTCTTGCCGGAGGCGACCAGCACGATCGAGGTCAGGGCCACGGCCACGACGAGCGCGATGACCGGCCCGGCCACCGCGAGGAGCACGCGCTCCCTGTCGAACTTCTTCATCAGCGGGCCTCGTCTTCCGGGGCGTCTGCCTTGGTCATCGCCGGACCGTCTGCCGGGGGCTGTGCGTCCTCGTCGTGTTCGAGGTGTCCGGAGGCGGCGCCGGTCATGGCCGAGCCGAGTTCCTCCGGGGTGATGGTGGCCGGGTCGGCGTCCGCGACCAGCCTGCCGTTGTAGATCACCCGGAGGGTGTCGGAGAGACCGATCAGCTCGTCCAGATCGGCGGAGATCAGCAGCACGGCCAGGCCCTCGCGGCGTGCCTCGCGGATCTGGTCCCAGATCGCGGCCTGCGCGCCGACGTCCACACCGCGGGTGGGGTGCGCGGCGAGCAGGAAGCGCGGCTTGTGGCTCATCTCGCGGCCGACGATCAGCTTCTGCTGGTTGCCGCCGGACAGGGAGGCGGCCGTGACGTCGATACCGGGAGTGCGGACGTCGTACGCCTCGACGATGCGCCGTGTGTCCTCCTGCGCGGCCTTCGGGTCGAGCCAGATGCCCTTCGCGTTGGGCCGCTCGGTGACGTGGCCGAGGATGCGGTTCTCCCAGAGCGGGGCTTCCAGGAGCAGTCCGTGGCGGTGCCGGTCCTCGGGGATGTAGCCGACGCCCTGCTCACGGCGCTTACGGGTGGGCCAGGCGGTGACCTCTTCCTCCCCCAGCTTGATGGTGCCGGAGTCGGCGTGCTTGAGGCCGATGAGCGCGTCGACCAGCTCGGTCTGTCCGTTGCCCTCGACTCCGGCCAGGCCCAGAACCTCGCCCGCGTGGATGGTGAAGCTGATGTCGTCGAGCAGGGCCTTGCCGCCGGCCATCTCCAGACGCAGGTCCTTGACGGTCAGTACGGGGCGGTCGGTGACCGTGGACTCCGCCGTCTCCGGCGTCGGCAGTTCGCTGCCCACCATCATCTCGGCGAGCTGACGCGAGGTCGTCTCGGCGGGCACAGCCGTACCGACCGTCGTCCCGCGCCGGATGACCGTGATCTCGTCGGCGACCGAGAGCACCTCGCCCAGCTTGTGGGAGATGAAGATGACCGACAGGCCCTCGGACCTGAGCTCCCGCAGGTTGGCGAAGAGCGCGTCCACCTCCTGCGGTACGAGTACGGCGGTGGGCTCGTCCAGGATCAGTGTGCGGGCGCCGCGGTAGAGGACCTTGAGGATCTCCACGCGCTGGCGGGCGGCCACACCGAGTTCCTCGACCAGGAGGTCGGGGCGCACGCCGAGGCCGTACCGCTCGGAGATCTCCTGGATCTTGCGGCGGGCCTTGCCGCCGATGCCGTACAGCTTCTCGCTGCCCAGCACGACGTTCTCGAGGACGGTCAGGTTGTCCGCGAGCATGAAGTGCTGGTGCACCATGCCGATGCCGCGGGCGATGGCGTCGGCGGGCGACGAGAAGGTCACCTGCTGGCCGTCGATCGCGATCGTGCCCTCGTCCGGCTTCTGCATACCGTAGAGGATCTTCATCAGGGTCGACTTGCCGGCGCCGTTCTCGCCGACGAGCGCGTGGACGGTGCCCTTGTGGACACTGAGGTGGATGTCGTGGTTGGCCACGACCCCGGGGAATCGCTTGGTGATCCCGGCGAGTTCGACTGCGGTCACCTGACCGCCCGCCGCATCGGCCGGAGGGCTGCTGGACGCGTTGATGGCGCACTCTCCTGGGGAAGGGGGTCGTCTACGCGCGCCCCTACGGCATCGGAAGAGGGGCGACGTACCGCCGAGAACGGGGTACGGGGAGCCAGACTCCCGGTGCCCCGTTGAGCGGATGTAACCCCACGGTTACCGGCGACCCCTCGGGTTCGCCGCACTGCTCGTGGTCCTGCCGGATCAGCTGGTCTTGACCTTGATCTCGCCGCTGATGATCTTCTCCTTGGCCGTCGTGATGGCTTCCTGGAGCTCGGTGTTGTTCTTGAACTCCGGGTTGGAGTCCGCGAGGCCGACCTGACCTGCCTTGAGATCGCCCCTGACGATACCGGTCTCGGGTTTGCCGTCCTCGACCGACTTCGCAAGGTTGTACACCGCCTTGGCGACGTCCTTCGTCGCCGAGGTCAGGATGGAGTTCTTGTACTTGGCCAGGGCTTCCTGCCGGTACTGGTCGGAGTCGACGCCGATCGCCCACACCTTGTTGGCGGCGGCGGCCTCGATCACACCCTGGCCCGAAAGACCGGCCGCCTGGTAGACGACGTCGGCCTTCTTCTCGATCTGGCTCTCGGCGGCCGTCTTGCCCTTGTCTGGGCTGGAGAAGCCGCCCTCTTCGGCGGTCTGCGTCAGGTACTGCGAGAGGACCTTGACCTTGGGGTTGGTGTCGGCGACGCCCTGCTTGTAGCCCGCCTCGAACTTGTGGATCAGCGGGATGTCCACACCGCCCACGAAGCCGACCGTGTTCGTCTTGGTGGCCTTGGCGGCGGCGACACCGGCGAGGTACGAGGCCTGCTCCTCGGAGAAGACCAGGTCCGCGACGTTCTTCGCCTCGATGGTGGAGTCGTCGACGATGCCGAACGTGGTGTCCGGGTACTTCTCCGCCGCCTCCTTCACAGCCGTCGCGTAGGCGTAGCCGACGCCGACCACCGGGTTGTAGCCCTGCTTGGCCAGCGAGATCAGGCGCTGCGTCTTGTCGGCGTCCGTCTCACCCTCGGTGGGCTCGACGTCCGTGGTCTCGTAGCCGAACTCCTTCTTCGCCCTCTCCAGGCCCGCGTACGCCGCGTCGTTGAAGGACTGGTCGCCCTTGCCACCGACGTCGTACGCGATGGCGAGACCCTGATTGCCGTCCGCCTCCGAGGAGGCGGAGGTCGACGTGCCGCCACAGGCGGTCAGTGCGAGGGCGAGAGAGGTGGTCGCGGCGCCTGCGAGGGCGAGGCGGGAAACCCGGCGCATGAGTTGTTGCTCCTGTCGTACAAGCGCCTGACGGTAGGGCTCTGGCGCTGGCTTCGCCGCAGAGTAACGCGCGTAGACCCCCGAGAAAACCCCTACCGTTCACCTTGTTATCCGGCCGTGAACAACACCGCGGGCCCCGGCGAAAGACGAGCAGGCGGGCGCCATGGACGCCCGCCTGCCTCCCCCAGCCGTGCCGAGCAATCGTTACTCGGCCTTGACCTTGATGGTGCCGTCAATGATGGCCGCCTTGGCCTTGTCCACCGCGTCCTTGAGGCCCGCGATCTTGGCGTACTCCGGGTTGGTCTCGGAGAGGCCGACGCCGTCCACCTTCAGGTCGAAGGTCTGCATGCCCGTCAACGGCTTGCTGTCCTCGACGGACTTGGCGAGCGCGTACACGGCGCCGCCGACATCCTTGAGCGCCGAGGTCAGGATGTAGTTCTTGTACTTGGCGAGGGCCTGCTGCTCGTACTGGTCGGAGTCGACGCCGATCGCCCACTTCTTCTGGGTGGCGGCGGCCTCGATCACACCCTGGCCGGAGAGACCGGCGGCCTGGTAGACGACGTCCGCGTTGTTCTCCAGCTGGGACTCGGCGGCGGCCTTGCCCTTGTCGGGGCTGGAGAAGCCACCCTCTTCGGCGGTCTGCGTCAGGTACTGCGAGAGGACCTTGACCTTGGGGTTCGTGTCGGCGACACCCTGCTTGTAACCGGCCTCGAACTTGTGGATCAGCGGGATGTCCACACCGCCCACGAAGCCGACCGTGTTGGTCTTGGTGGCCTTGGCGGCGGCGACACCGGCGAGGTACGAGGCCTCGTTCTCGGCGAAGACCAGGGACGCCACGTTCTCGCCCTCGACGACCGAGTCGACGATGCCGAAGCTGACCTTCGGGTACTTCTTGGAGACTTCGGTCATCGCGGGCCCGTAGGCGAACCCGACACCCACGATGGGGTTGTAACCCTGCTTGGCCAGCGAGGTCAGACGCTGCACCTTGTCGGCGTCGGTCTCACCCTCGGTGGGCTCGATGTCGGCCGTCTCGTAGTTGAACTCGGTCTTGGCCTTCTCCAGGCCGGAGTACGCGGCGTCGTTGAAGGACTGGTCGCCCTTGCCGCCGATGTCGTAGGCGATGGCGAGGCCCTTCTCGCTCTCGCCCTCGCTTCCGGCTTCGTCACTGGTGCCGCCACAGGCCGTGGCAGCGAGCGCGAGCGACGCGACCCCCACCGCGACCCGGGTCAGTTTGGATATCCGACGCATCTCGAAGTTCCCCATTCTCAAAAGCCCCGCAGTGGGTGCTGAGTTCGGCGCACAGTAACGCGCGTAGACCCTCCGGGGAATGGGGTATCGCTTGGCCGTTATCCATTCGTGCCAATGGCCGGTTAAGTCCTTGTGAACCACGGTCCCGAAAGGTGCGAACGACACATAACATCCCGTGTGGACCTCACACTCCGTATGCCCTGGGCGGCCTCTACGTAACGGTACGCGTGCCGTGGGGACACGCGCACCGGGCTGCTCCTGGGTGGCCGGGACGCAACCGGAGTGACGCCGTCCCGGCCTACCCGATCGCTTACTGGGTCGCGTCGAGGAGGGCGGTCGCCGTGAAGAGCTCGACACCGACCGTGATGGCGTGCTCGTCCGCGTCGAAGTCACCCTGATGCAGATCCCGTACGCCGCGCTCACCGGGCGTACGCACACCGAGACGGGCCATCGCGCCGGGCACGTGCTCCAGGTACCAGGAGAAGTCCTCACCGCCCAGGCTCTGCTCGGTGTCCTCGATGGACTGGGCGCCGAAGCGGGCGGCCATCGCCTCGCGGAGCAGTTCGGTCGTCACCGGATCGTTGACGACGGGCGGGACGCCACGGATGTAGTTGATCTCCGACTTGGCCTTGTAGAGGTTGGCGATCTCGTCGATCGCGGCGTGTACGAGGTCGGGGGCGGCCCGCCAGGAGTCGAGGTCCAGGCAGCGCACGGTCCCGGACAGCTCGGCGTGCTGCGGGATGACGTTGCAGGCGTGCCCCGACTCGATACGGCCCCAGGTGACGGCGAGCCCGCTGCGGGCGTCGACGCGTCGGGCGACCAGGGCGGGCACGTCGGTGACGACGCGGGCGGCGGCGGTGACGAGGTCGGTGGTGAGGTGAGGGCGCGCGGTATGTCCGCCGGCGCCGTCGAGCGCGACCTCGAGCCGGTCGCACGCCGACGTGATGGGTCCGTGCCGCAGCCCGATGCGCCCCGCGTCGACCCGCGGATCGCAGTGCACGGCGACGATACGTCCGACACCGTCCAGGGCTCCGGACTCGATGGCGTCGGGCGCACCGCCGGGCAGCACTTCCTCGGCAGGCTGGAAGATCAGCCGCACGGCACGCCGCAGCAGCCCCTTCTTGTGCAGCTCGGCGAGGACGAGCCCCGCGCCCAGCACCACCGTCGTATGGACGTCGTGCCCACAGGCATGCGTGCGATCAGGCACGGTCGAGCGATACGCACAGTCGACCTTCATGTCCGGGATCGGCAGCGCGTCGATGTCCGCGCGCAGGGCGAGCATGGGCTGGGCGGGGTCCGGTTCGCCGATGTCACAGATGAGCCCGGTTCCGATGGCGAGCACCCGGGGCTGAAGCCCGGCGCGCTCCAGCCGCGCCTTGATCGCCGCGGTGGTACGGAACTCCTGGTTGCCGAGCTCCGGGTGCATGTGGAGATCCCGGCGGAACGCTACAAGCTCAACGCGCAGGCCCTCCGGGAGCGTGCCGGGGAGCACGGCTCCGCCGGTCGTTTCGGACTCGGACTCTGGGGACATCAGCTGGTTCACCCTTTGAAGGGTAGGGCGACATGGGGCCCGCCCGCCCCACGATCAACAAAAATTCAGCCCGCCGGCCGAGAAAACCCGACCGCGTCACGCATAGATATCAGCCGCGATGGGTACACTCGCCTGGCTTTCGGGCCGCGAAGGTCAGACCTCGGTACCCGGACTTCTACGCATACCACGCATCCGAATCGCGGGCAGTTCTGCCCACCCGCCGGGACACCCACCCTCGAAGCCGACGTTCGGCCGAAGAACGCGTGAACCGCGGCCACCGGACCCATGCCGCGCAGTATCGTCCCGGACCGTGAGCGAACCGGACTTCATACGCAGCACCCGTGCGTCCTACGACTCGATAGCCACCGAGTACGCGGACCGCTTTCCCGACGACCTGGAACGCAAGCCTCTGGACAAGGCGCTGATCAACGGGTTCGCCGAGCTCGTGCGGAGCGCCGGGGTCGGCCCCGTGGCCGATGTCGGATGCGGGCCGGGCCATGTGACGGCGTATCTCAGCAGCCTGGACACGCCCGTGTTCGGCATCGACCTGTCACCGAAGATGGTCGCGACAGCCCGGCAGACATACCCCGAGCTCCGCTTCCACGTGGGCTCGATGACAGCCATCGACCTCCCCGACGACGTACTCGGCGGAATCACAGCCCTGTACTCCACCATCCACGTCCCCGACGACCAACTCCCGGACGTCTTCACCGAGTTCCACCGCGTACTCGCCCCCGGCGGCCACCTGCTCCTCGCCTTCCAGGCCGGCGACGAGCACTTCGAACTGACGGAACGCTTCGGCCACGCCATCTCCCTGCCCTACCACTGGCGGCGCCCCGAAAACGTCACCGAACTCATCGACAAGGCCGGACTGGTCATGCACGCCCAAGTCATCCGCGAGCCCCACGAGAACGAGAAGCTCCCCCGCGCCTTCCTGCTGGCCCGCAAACCCCACTGAGCCCGCATTGAGCTCACACCACTGAGCCCTCGGCTGAGCCCGTACCACTGAGCCCGCCTCAGGTCGCCGAGACCGCCGACAACCGGTGTACGTCCCGCGCCGTCCCCGTGACCCCCGACAGGAAGCCCTGGGCGCGCGGCGAGGCGGTCGCCGTGAGCCACGCCGGGTCGATGTCGCAGACGGCGACCCGGACTTCGGTGCCGACGAGCGCCAGCGGGAGGGTGTGCACGACCGTCGAGGGGAAGCTGAGGATCGTACGGCCGATGGGGCCGCGGCGGGCGATCAGTTCGAGGGGGAGGTCGGGGCGGACGATCTCCAGGCCGGTCTCGACGGCCAGCCGGTGGAGTTTGTCGGTGCTTTCGCGGCGGTGGGCGAAGTAACGGGTCGCGCCGTAGGTCTTGGTGAGGTTCTTCACCGCTTCGAGGTAGCGGTCGGGGTCCACGACGCCCGTCTCCACGAGGGAGGTGCCCACGAGGTCGGCGCCCTTGGTGAGGCGCGGCGGGCCGAAGCGGGCGCGGGTCCAGGCGAAGTCGTTGGCCGTGACGTGGACGCCCTCGGGCGTCTCGGTGATCGGCATGGAGGAGAACACCTCCACGCGGCGCCCGGAGCCGGGCGTGAGACGGCGCCGGGCCGAGGCCGAGACCGGTGCGAACACCAGGTCGCGCGGGCCGGGTCGGCCACCGCGCCGGTGCCAGCGCACCAGGCGTTCACCGCGGGCGAGTTGGGAGACGAACTCCATCGTCGCGGTGCCGTCGTCCACGACGACGAGGTCGCGGGCGCGGGTGATGGTGAGAAGGAGTTGTACGTAGCGCGAGAACGGGTCGCCCATGACGATCCGCTTCGCCCGGCGCAACAGCGGCGCCAGACCGCCCACCGTATGAAAGGGCGCTGTCGCCCCACCACGTGCCTCCTCCCAGCGCACCTCATGCCCCTCACCACGAGCGAGCTCCGCCATACGACGCAACTGCCCCCGGGTCATGGGGTCGTTGGGAGAAAGAACAACCAGGGTGAGCCCCGCGTGGACCACCGCGGCGGCGTCCCGGGCCGGGTCGACGGCGGGATCGGCGCCCACGGCGGTGCTCTCCGGCCGCTCGCCGAAAGCCGCCCCCGGCACGGGTGCCAATCCCGCCGCAGGCGTCGGCCCCGCAGTCCCGGGCGTGGAACCGGACGCCGCCGCAGCACCATCCGGCGCCGCGCCGACCGTCGGCTCATCGGCACCCGGACCCGCTGCGGGCATCGGCCCCGCCGCAGGTGCGGGCGCCGGTCCCCCGGCCTCCGTCCCCGCGCCGGACGCGGATCCGGTCGCCTCCCCCGCAGCCCGGAGGGCATCAGCATGCGCCCACTCCAGGACGTTGAGGAGCTGCACCGGGCTCTCCACAAAGGCGAGCGTCTGCGTGGCAGGCCGCCGTGTGGAGGCCGAGCGGGGGCCGGCGGATCCGGCGCGGGGGCTCATCGACGTATAACCGTCGCTTCCGTGAGTACGGACTGGGGGATCCGTGGATACGGACTGGTGGGGGCCGGGATCAGACCGAGACCGGCTCGCCCGCCGCCGCGGCGATCTCCGCCTCGGCGACGACACCGGAGACGCGGCGCAGCTTCTTCATCGGGCCGAGCTCGGACTCGTACACCTTCTTGACGCCGTCGCCGAGCGAGGCCTCGATGGTGCGGATGTCGCGGACGAGGCGCGTAAGGCCCTGCGGCTCCACCGACGCGGCCTGGTCCGAACCCCACATCGCGCGGTCCAGCGTGATGTGGCGCTCGACGAAGGTGGCGCCCAGCGCGACCGCGGCGAGCGTGGTCTGCAGACCCGTCTCGTGGCCGGAGTAGCCGATCGGGACGTTCGGGTACTCGGCCTGCAGGGTGTTGATGACGCGGAGGTTGAGCTCCTCGGCCTTCGCCGGGTATGTCGAAGTGGCGTGGCAGAGCAGGATGTTGTCGCTGCCCAGGACCTCGACCGCGTGGCGGATCTGCTTCGGCGTCGACATGCCCGTGGAGAGGATGACCGTGCGGCCGGTGGCACGCAGGGCGCGCAGCAGCTCGTCGTCCGTCAAGGAGGCGGAGGCCACCTTGTGGGCGGGTACGTCGAACTTCTCCAGGAAGGCGACGGCCTCGGTGTCCCACGGGGAGGCGAACCAGTCGATGCCGCGCTTCTTGCAGTGCTCGTCGATCTGGCGGTACTCGTCCTCACCGAACTCCACCCGGTGGCGGTAGTCGATGTAGGTCATACGGCCCCAGGGGGTGTCGCGCTCGATGTCCCACTGGTCGCGCGGGGTGCAGATCTCCGGGGTGCGCTTCTGGAACTTCACCGCGTCGCAGCCGGCCTCGGCCGCCGCGTCGATCAGCTTGAAGGCGTTCTCGAGCTCGCCGTTGTGGTTGATGCCGATCTCACCGGTGACGTAGACCGGCTGGCCGGGGCCGGCGGTCTTCGAACCGAAGGTGCGCAGACGGGAGTTGGAGCTCATGACAGCTTTCCTTACTTGTCGAGGGAGTCGAGAGAAGGGCCGAGGATCCAGCTGGCGATCTCTCGGATCGCGCCGTCGCCGCCGGGAACGGTGGTGACCGCGCGTGCGGCGCCGCGCACGACGTCGTGGGCGCTCGCGACCGCCACGGGCCAGCCCACGAGGGCGAAGCACGGGAGGTCGTTGACGTCGTTGCCGACGTAGAGCACGCGCTCAGGCGCGATGCCCTGCTCCTCGCACCACTGCTTCAGTGCGAGGTCTTTCCGGTCGATGCCGTGGAGGACCGGGATCTTGAGCTTCCGGGCTCTGGCGGCGACGACCGGGTTCTGCTCCGTGGACAGGATCAGCATCGTCAGGCCGCTCTTACGGAGGGCCGCGATACCGAGTCCGTCCCCGCGGTGCACGGAGACGAACTCCCGTCCGTCGGAGTCGATCAGCACCCTGTCGTCCGTCTGGGTGCCGTCGAAGTCGAGGACGACCGCGTCGATGTCGGCGGCGGTCGGGAGGGCGCCGGGGCGGTTGGCGTCGAAGAGGGGCGCCAACGCCCGGGCGCGGGCGAGGTCGTGCGGGTCGTCGATCTCAAGGACCCGCGCGGGGTCGGTGCGGACGAGCTCCGTACGCCCGAAGAAGCGGTGCTTGTGCTCCCGCAGCCCGGCGGCGTCCATGGCGTACGCGGCGCCGGTCTCCAGCAGGTCCTGCGGACGGTCCTGGCGGCGGGGGCGGAACGACTTGTCGTGGTTGACGCCGTAACCGCCGTCCGTGGCCGTGGTGTTGGCGACGGCCGTGCCACCGCCGACGGCCTGGGTGGCCTGGGTGTCGACCACGGCCGGGTCGTCGTCGGCGTCCCGCCAGATGAACCCGTGGAAGGGAGCCACCGTCAGCGCGGTGTCCGCGCCGTTCTCCACGACCGCGCCCGCGACCCCGTCGAGGTCCTCGCGGACGATGAACGGGCTGGTGCACTGCACCAGGAGCACCACGTCGACCGCGGCGCCGTGCAGCGCCTCGTGCGCGTCCATGGCGTGCAGGACGGCCGCCTCGGAGGTGGCCGTGTCGCCGGCGATGGCGGCGGGGCGCAGCACCACTTCGGCGCCGGCCTCGCGGGCGGCGGCGGCGATCGCCTGGTCGTCGGTGGAGACCACGACGTCCGTCACCAGGCGGGCCGCGCGGCACTCGCGCACCGCGCGGGCCACCAGCGGCACACCGCCGACCGGGAGGAGGTTCTTGGCGGGGACGCCCTTGGAGCCGCCCCGAGCGGGGATCACCGCGAGCACGCGACGTACCGAAGTCGCTGGGCCCGCTTCCGAGTTGGACATGCGATGTACTCCTTGCGAGGGGATCGGGGCGCCCGCGCCCGTTGTCTCGGGGGCGCTCACAGCTCGCCCATCCGCCGGATGACGGGCGCCACACGCTGCACGCCGTGCCGGTAGGCGCCGCGCGCCGCCCGGCGCACGATCTGCCGTACGGGCCCCGGCTCGGTGTCGGCGGCGGGCGCGCCGGGCAGCGGGCTGCCGTCCGGGGCGAGGTGGTGGCGGGCGAGGATGCCGGGCAGATAGCCGGGGGCGGTGACGGGCGTGTAGTAGGGGGCGAGGGAAGGGAGTTCGCCCTTGTCGAGCAGCTCGGCGATGCGCGTACGGGCCGCGTCGAAGGCCGTCTCGTACGAGCCCTCGGCAGCGACGCCCTGCCGGGCCACCCACTCCTCGTCGGGCGCCGGCTGGTGCCCGGCGTCGAGCTGGTCCCAGGAGGCGAGGCAGCCGGAGCCGACGAAGTGGTGGTTGCCGAGGGACTCGCGCACGCCCAGGTCGGTGAGCAGGACGGTGGGGATGCGCCGGTGCAGAGACTCGAGGGCGGCCGTCGAGCTGACGGTGACCAGCAGATCGGTGCGGTCGAGGACCTCGCCCATGTGCCCGTACACGAGGCGGAAGTTGGCGGGCAGGTCGAGGCGCTGCGCCAGCTTCTGGTAGGGCTGCTCCTCGATGTGCGTGGTGTGCTCGCCGGGCTTGGAGCGCAGCTTCAGCAGGACCTCGCGGTCCGGGTGCAGCCGTGCGTGCTTGACGAGCCGCTCCAGCAGGTACATACGGTCCTTGCGGCTCTCCGGCACGGAGGGCTGCACGGCGAAGACGACGGTGTACGGGTCGTGCTTCTCGTACGAGTCTCCGCCGAGGAACGGCAGCGCGACCTCGGTCACGGAGGAGGCGTCGGCGCCCACTCCCTCGTACACGGTGGTGAAGCGTTCCGCGTCCTGGCGGGAGTTGGCGAGGACGAGGTCCGCGCCGTGCCGCAGCAGCAGCCCGTCGGCGAGCTTCTCGTATACGACGCCGACATAGCCGGTGACGACCACGGGCCGCTTCGCGCGCTCCCGCCAGGCGTGTCCGAGTCCGTGCAGCATCGCCTGGACGGCGCCGCCGACGAGGGCGAGCACGACGATGTCGTACTCCTCCTCCCGCAGGGTCCGCAGGAATTCGACGCCGGTGACCTCGCGGAGCGAGTCCGCGCGGACGCCGACCTCTTGGAGCTGGCGGGCGGTGGGGGTCGCACGGCCGCGCAGGAGATAACCGTCGAGGCGAATGTCCGATTCGGCCGGTGCAATGCGGTTCGCGGTGAGCGCGCCCCATTTCCACCGGGTATCGGAATCCGCGAGAACGGCGACTCGCAGGGACTTCGAAGTACTTGCTGGCACGCCCAAGACGCTAGGAAGCGATTCCGATGCGCGGCCCAACCGGAATACAACAAAGGGTTAACAGCACATCGACGAATGGCGAATCGAGCCCGGATCCGCGCAGGAAAAGGCTGGGTTCACCATTCCGCCACGCGCCGTTCACCTGACATCTCACCATCGGTCAAGACGAATGCCGGGCCGCCGCCTAACGTCACGTGGGTGGTCAAGCTCTCCGTCATCGTGCCGTTCTACAACGTGCAGCAATACGCACCCGACACCCTGAGGAGTCTGCGTGCCAACGCGCGTCAGGACTTCGAATTCATTCTCGTCGACGACTGTTCGCGCGACGAGACACCGGACATTCTCGCGCGCGCGGAGCGCGAGCTCCAGGGTGCCGTGTACGTCAGACACGAGCAGAACGGAGGTCTGGCGACCGCGCGCAACACGGGCATCGACGCGGCACGCGGCGAGTACCTGACGTTCCTCGACGGCGATGACTGGCTCGCACCCGGCTATTACGCCCAACTCCTCACCGCCATCGAGGAGTTGGGCGTCGATTTCGTCCGTACGGACCATGTGCAGACGACCGCTCGAGCCCGCTCGATCCACCGCGTTCCGCACGGCCGGCGCGGTGTCGTGCTGAACCCGCGCGAGGCGATCCTGCCCGCCGACCGCTCCACCTCCGTGGACTACGCGTACGCCTGGGCGGGCATCTACCACCGCCGCCTGGTCGACCGGGGTGTGCTGCACTTCACCGACGGGCTGCGCACGGCCGAGGACCGGCCGTGGATCTGGAAGCTGCACCGCGAGGCCGAGTCGTTCGGCGTGGTGGGGCTGCTCGGCGTGTTCTACCGGCGCGGGGTGTCGTCCTCGCTGACGCAGATCGGCGACGTACGGCAGCTGGATTTCATTCGCGCCTTCGACCAGGTCGTACGGGAAACGGCCGAGGACCGGGACGCGGACAAACTCCTGCCGAAGGCCGTACGGACCTACTGTGCGATTATTTCTCATCACCTGGGTTCCATCGAAAGGTTCGAGCCTCCCGTGGCACGAAAACTGAAGTCGATGAGTGCCGTCGCTTTGCGGCGTATGCCGCAGGACGTCCTCGACGAAGCCCTCGACTCCATGGACGTACAGCGCGCGACGCGGTTGCGCCGGCTGCGCCGCCGTCCCGTGGCCGCGGGGGTGGCCGCGTGACCACCCAGATCTTCATGGCGTCGACGCTGTACGGCACGGCGACGCTGGCGGCGGCCGTCGACGCCGACTGCTTCCGCCCTGCCGACCGGCGCATCCTGCTGGTCTCCAACAACTCGGCGACACCCGAGACGTCGCCAGGCATCGACGAGATGCCCGGCTTCGAGCGGCTGCGCGGCCGGTTCGACGACGTGGTCTCGTGGAACGAGACCATCTCCCCTTTCCACCCGGGCGGTTGGTCCCCGCGCCTGAACGACGTACCGCTGTGGGAGCGCCATCTGCGGCTCGCCTGGAACCTCGGTGACGACGACATCGAGCTGGCCGTCGAGTCGATCCAGGTGAATCCGGCGCTCGGGGTCGCGCAGATCTTCACGGGCGCGCCCATCACGGTCTACGCCGACGGTCTGATGAGTTACGGCCCCACCCGTAGCAAGATCGACCCGCTGGTCGGCACGCGCATCGACCGACTGCTCCACCTCGACCTGGTGCCGGGCCTCACGCCCCTGCTGCTCACCGAGTTCGGCGTCGGGCCCGAGATCGTGCCGACGGACGCGTTCTGCAAGGTGCTCGCCGAACTCGTCGACACGGGCGACGCGTTGCCCGCCATCGAGGAGCCGGCCCTGCTGCTCGGCCAGTACCTCTCCGCGCTCGGCATCCTCACCACCGAGCAGGAAGAGGACCTGCATGTACGGATGTTGAGGGGGGCCGTCCAACTCGGCCACCAGCGCGTGGTGTTCAAGCCGCACCCCAGCGCCCCGGCCCGCTGGTCGCGCGCCCTGGAGAAGGAGGCCGAGAAAATCGGCGCCGACCTCACGGTGCTCGACACTCCGGTCCTCGCCGAAGTGCTCTACCAGCGGATGCGGCCCGCGCTGGTCGCCGGCTGCTTCTCCACGGCACTGCTCACGGCCTCCGCGCTGTACGGACTGCCGGTCGCCCGGATCGGCACGGAGACGCTCCTCGAACGCCTCACGCCGTACGAGAACAGCAACCGCGTCCCCGTGACGATCGTGGACGCCATGCTGCCCGAGCTGACGGACCGCAAGGCGGTCACCGAGCAGCGCAAGGGGCTCGGCACGGGCGAACTGACCGAACTGCTGCGGGCGGTGGGCTACGCCATGCAGTCCAAGATCTACCCGGATCTGCGGCCGGCCGCCGAGCGGTATCTGTCGCGGCATCTGAACGCCCATACCTGGCGCTACTTCAAACGCCGAAGGCTCACCTCGCTGGCCCTGCCCGGCGCGGTGCCGACCCAGTTGGCCTTCATCCCGCGCAACGCCACCGTCCGCCGCGTGGCCCGCCGCGCCCGATCGCTCAAAAGGGCCACTCTGGGATGACTTCGGTGGACTCGAAGCCCGTCCCGACGTCCTCTCCGGAGACGGGCACCCCCCCACACAACACCACCGGCAGTACCAGCACCAACGGCACGACACAGAACCGGATAATCGCCCGGACCCGCACCCCTCGACTGCGCGCGCTGGACGGGCTGCGGCTGATCGCCGCGCTGATGGTCGCCGCGTACCACTACGGCGGCCGGGACGGCCAGGTCGCCGAGGCATGGGGCTCCTCCGCGAAGTTACAGTTCCCCACGCTGCACGAGTGGTTCGCGTACGGCTGCCTGGGCGTGCACATCTTCTTCGTCATCAGCGGCTTCGTGATCTGCATGAGCGGCTGGGGCAGGCCGCTGCGCTCGTTCTTCGCCTCACGCGCGTCACGGCTGCTGCCGTCCTACTGGGCGGCGGTGATCATCGTGACGGTGGTCTTCGCGCTGCCGATAGTGGCGTACGAGGCCGTCTCGCCGAGCGACGCGCTGGTGAACCTGACCATGATGCAGCAACCCCTGGGCGTGGACCGGGTGCTGGGCGTCTGCTGGACGCTCTGGGCGGAGCTCCGCTTCTACGCGCTGTTCGCGGTGTGCATCGTGCTGCCGGGTGCGAACCGCCAGGGCCTCATCATGTTCTGCGCGGGCTGGACCCTGGCCGCGGCGATCGCCCGGGCGGCGGACGAACGGCTGCTCGACCTCGTCCTCATGCCCGAGTACGCGCCGTTCTTCATCGGCGGCATCGGCCTCTACCTCATCCACCGCGACCGGCACGACGCGTACGCCTGGGGCATCGTGGGCGTCAGCTGGC
Organism: Streptomyces pseudoechinosporeus; assembly: GCF_054783935.1. Lineage (NCBI taxonomy): Bacteria > Bacillati > Actinomycetota > Actinomycetes > Kitasatosporales > Streptomycetaceae > Streptomyces > Streptomyces pseudoechinosporeus. Next base: position 22,029 of record NZ_BAAGPS010000051.1, on the reverse strand, counting down.
TGATCGGCCAGCACTACGCCGTCTCCTCGCTGTGGCACGCGCCCAACCCGGACTTCTTCTCCTACCGCACCTCGTCCGGCATCATCCTGGTCGTCACCTTCGGCTTCATCGCGGTCGCCGCGATCGCCCTGGGCTGGCTGAACTGGGCCCACTGGCGCTGGCTGACGGTCGCAGGCGCGCTGACGTACCCCTTCTACTTGGTACACGAGCACCTCGGCTGGGTCGCCATCAAGGCCTACCACCAGACCCTGAACATCCCGTCGTACGCGACCTTCCTACTGACGATCGCGACGATGCTGCTACTGGCGTGGCTACTGAACCGCCTGGTCGAGGACCGCTTGGGACCCAGGTTACGCTCGGCGCTGTCGAGGCCTCGTCGCTGAACGCGCCTCGCTGAACGCCGTCAAGAGCCTCGCAGCGTCACGTCGATTCCGGCGATGATCGCCGCGAGGCCCTCCTCGAAACCACGGTCGTGGTCGCGGAACATCGCCTCACCCGCGGCCACGGCGAGCGGGTACGCAGCGAGCCGTTCGGCGCGGGCCGCCAGGTCGTAGCCCTCGCCGCCCCCGGCCGGGTCGGGCCCCATCGCCTGCTCCTCGATGACGTAGCCGATGGTGTAGCTGGTCGCGGTGAACCAGGCCCGGGCAGCGCGGGCCGGAGTGAAGCCCTCGTTCGTGAGCACCCGGAGGTTGCGCTCCATCGGGTCCGCGTACGAGGTGTCCGTGAAGTGCGTACCGCTGTAGACCTTGGCGCCGTCGCGGTAGCGCAGCAGGTGCGTGCGCAGTCCGCGCATCGCGGTGGTGACGGCGTCCTGCCAGCGCGCCGGCAGCTCGCCGAGGTCGGCGTTAATCCGCCGGAGCATCTCGGTCGCCATCTCGTCCAGCAGCGCCTGCTTGTCCTTGAAGTGCCAGTACAGGGCAGGGGCCTTGACGTCCAGTTCCTTGGCGATGGCACGCAGAGTGAGCCCTTCGAGGCCGACCTCGTTCAGCAGCCGCAGCGCGGCGTCGGCCACCAGCGCCCGGTCGATCTTCTTCGCCACAGCCACGTCCGCACCCTATCCGGACCCTGTCCGGCGGCATCCCCTTGACAACTTAACAACGTTAAGGAGATCCTCGCCATATGGAACTTAACAGCGTTAAGGAAACCGGCGTACTGGTGGTAGGCGCGGGCCCCACCGGCCTCACGCTCGCCTGCGACCTGGCCCGCCAGGGCATACGCGCCCTCGTCGTCGAGCGGGCCGACGGGCTCTTCCCCGGCTCGCGCGGCAAGGGCATCCAGCCGCGCACGATGGAGGTCTTCGACGACCTCGGCGTGCTGGACGCGGTGCGGGCGGCGGGCGGCCGCTATCCCGTCGGCGTGGTCTGGCAGGACGGGAAGCGGCAGGGCGAGCACCGGATGTTCGACGAGACCGAGGCGACGGAGACCGAACCGTACGCCGACGGCCCGTGGATGGTGCCCCAGTGGCGTACGCAGGAGATCCTCCTCGCGCGGCTGCGGGAGCTGGGCTCAGACGTCGCGTTTGGCCGCGAGCTGACCGGGCTCGCGCAGGACGCGGACGGGGTGACGGCGACGTTCGCGACGGGCGCCCCCGTACGGGCCCGGTACGCGGTGGCCGCCGACGGCGGACGCTCCACCGTGCGCCGGCTGCTCGGCATCGGCATGACGGGCGAGACAGTCGACCCGAACCCCACGCTGGTGGCGGACGTCCGCATCAGCGGACTCGACCGCGACAACCTGCATGTCTTCCCGCCCGCCGACGGCGAGGGCTTCCTGGTCCTCTGGCCACTCCCGGGCGTCGAGGACTTCCAGCTCGCGGCCAACTTCGAGGATCCGGCCGCCACCCCGGACCTCTCCCTCGACGGCATCCGGGGGCTCGTCGCCACCCGGACGCATCTCGCACCCGACGCCGTGACCGAGGTCCGCTGGGCCTCGGACTTCCGCCCACGGGCCGCACTGGCGGACCGCTTCCGCGAGGGCCGGGTGTTCCTCGCGGGAGACGCGGCCCACGTCCACTCACCGGCCGGCGGCCAGGGCCTCAACACGAGCGTCCAGGACGCTTACAACCTGGGCTGGAAGCTCGGCGCGGTCTTGCGGGGCGATGCACCGGACGCCCTCCTCGACTCGTACGAGGAGGAAAGGCTGCCGCTCGCCGCGCAGATGCTGGGCCTGTCAACCCGCGTCCACCGGGGCGAGGTCCGGCGCGGCGAGGCCACACAGCAGCTCGGGCTGGGTTACCGGGGCTCGTCGCTGTCCGTGGAGACCCGCGAGGGCCTCCCGGCCACCGCCCTCCACGCAGGCGACCGCGCCCCGGACGGCCATCCCGGCGACGTACGCCTTTTCGACGCGTTCCGAGGGCTGCACTGGACGTTGGTTGCGGTAGGCACGAACCTCGAACTCCCGTCGCTGGACAGCGACTTGATGCACACGATCCATGTCCCACCGTACGAGCCGTACGGCACCGGCGTGTTCCTGATCCGCCCGGACGGGTACGTCGGCTGGGCAGGCGAGACGGCGGAGGGGCTGGCCGAGTACTGGGCCCGGTTCGGCGACCGCCGCCGGTCAGCGAGTCACCGGGCTCAGAACGCGTCGCTCGGCACGTAATTCCCCCAAACCTCCCGCAACGCGTTGCACACCTCGCCCACCGTCGCGCGAGCCCTCAGCGCGTCCTTCATCGGGTACAGGACGTTGTCCGTACCCTCGGCGGCCTTCTTCAGCTCCGTAAGCGCCGCGTCCACCGCCCCCTGGTCCCGCTCGGCCCGCAGCTTCGCGAGCCGCTCCGCCTGCTGGGCCTCGATCGCCGGGTCCACCCGGAGGGGCTCGTACGGCTCTTCCTCGTCGAGCTGGAAGCGGTTGACGCCCACGACCACCCGCTCGCCGGAGTCCGTCTCCAGCGCGATGCGGTACGCCGAGCGCTCGATCTCGCCCTTCTGGAAGCCGTGCTCGATGGCGTTGACGGCGCCGCCCAACTCCTCGACCTTCGCCATCAGTTCGACTGCGGCAGCCTCAACCTCATCCGTCATCTTCTCGATCACGTACGAGCCCGCGAACGGGTCGACCGTCGCCGTCACATCCGTCTCGTACGCCAGCACCTGCTGCGTACGGAGCGCGAGGCGGGCGCTCTTGTCGGTGGGCAGGGCGATGGCCTCGTCGAAGGAGTTGGTGTGCAGGGACTGGGTGCCGCCCAGCACGGCGGCCAGGCCCTGGACGGCGACGCGGACCAGGTTCACCTCCGGCTGCTGGGCCGTCAGCTGCACGCCCGCCGTCTGCGTGTGGAAGCGCAGCATCAGCGACTTCGGGTTCTTCGCGCCGAACTCGTCCCGCATCACCCGGGCCCAGATGCGCCGCGCCGCACGGAACTTGGCGACCTCCTCCAGGATCGTCGTACGCGACACGAAGAAGAAGGAGAGGCGGGGGGCGAAGTCGTCCACGTCCATGCCGGCCGCGACCGCCGTGCGTACGTACTCGATGCCGTCCGCCAGCGTGAAGGCGATTTCCTGCACGGGTGAGGCGCCCGCCTCGGCCATGTGGTAGCCGGAGATCGAGATGGTGTTCCACTTCGGGATCTCGGTCTTGCAGTACTTGAAGATGTCCGCGATCAGGCGCAGGGAGGGCTTGGGCGGGAAGATGTACGTGCCGCGCGCGATGTACTCCTTGAGCACGTCGTTCTGGATCGTGCCCGTCAGCTGGTCGGCCGATACACCCTGCTCCTCCGCGACCAGTTGGTACAGCAGCAGGAGCAGCGAGGCGGGCGCGTTGATCGTCATCGACGTGGACACCTTGTCCAGCGGGATGCCGCCGAACAGGATCCGCATGTCCTCGATCGAGTCGATCGCCACGCCCACCTTGCCGACCTCGCCGCTCGCGATCGGGGCGTCCGAGTCGTGGCCCATCTGGGTGGGCAGGTCGAAGGCGACGGACAGACCCATCGTGCCGTTGGCGATGAGCTGCTTGTAGCGGGCGTTGGACTCGGTGGCGGTGCCGAAACCGGCGTACTGGCGCATCGTCCAGGGGCGGCCCGTGTACATCGAGGGGTAGACGCCGCGTGTGAACGGGTAGCGGCCCGGCTCCCCCAGCTTCTCGGCCGGGTCCCAGCCTTCCAGGGCGTCCGGCCCGTACACCGGCTCGATGGGCAGTCCGGACTCCGACTCGCGCGCCATGGGTGTGCCTCCGCGTTGCTTCACATACTCGCCAGTACAGACGACCCTCGCCACGGACTGTAGTGGTGGCCGTGCGGCCGGTGGAGAGGCCCAGGCTGGGAGCTTGCTCACAGCCCGGACGAGACCCCGGTCACAACCCGCGCGCAACCACGCGCCCGGTCACCACAATGCCCCTTAGTTCGCAACCAAGCACCCCCGGGAAACATCTAAGGGGCACAGTGAGCAACGGGGGGTCCAAATGCGTACTCCAGACATGTGGAGATCAGTCACGGCTGTCGTGGTACTGGCCGCGGTGAGCGGTTGCACGGTCCAGGCCGCCGGTACGTCCGCCAAGAAGGACCCGGTGCATATCGCGACGGCGCCGGTCGAGAGCCCCAACGACCCCAAGCCCAAGCAGCCGGCCCAGCCCGCCGAGCCCGCCGAGCCCGCCAGGGACGACGCCAAGCCCTCGCAGCCGCCCGCGAAGCCCCCGAAGCCGTCCCCGCCGCCTCCCGAGGTGCTCTGGTCGCGCGGCGACCAGGGCAGGGACGTACGCGAGGTGCAGGCCCGGCTGCGTCAGATCGCCTGGCTCTTCGAGGGCCCGACCGGGACGTACGGCCCGGCGACGGTCGCCGCCGTCAAGGGCTTCCAGGGCAAGCGCGGGCTGCCGCAGACCGGGAAGACGGACTCCGTGACCTGGCAGCGGCTGCTGAACATGACGCACGAGCCGGGCAAGTGGGAGCTGTACGCGGCGGGCGACCAGCCGGCCGCGAAGCCCGACCCGCGCTGTATGACGGGCCGTGTGATGTGCATCAGCAAGACGAGCCGCACGCTGCGCTGGATGATCGACGGCAGGACCCTTACGACGGTGGACGTGCGCTTCGGTTCGCAGTACACGCCCACCCGGGAAGGCGAGTTCAGCGTCACCTTCAAGTCACGCCACCATGTGTCGACGCTGTACGACACCCCCATGCCGTACGCGATGTTCTTCAGCGGCGGCCAGGCGGTCCACTACTCCTCGGACTTCGCGGCGACCGGCTACAACGGCGCCTCGCACGGCTGCGTGAACGTACGGGACGAGGGGAAGATCGCGGCGCTGTTCGGGCAGGTGCGGAGCGGTGACAAGGTCGTCGTCCACTGGTGAGCGTCGCCGGCGCCGCGAGGCGGCGAGGAGAGGTGTGGGGCGCGGGCGGGACCGGGGGAACGT
>NZ_BAAGPS010000051.1:0-16665 GCF_054783935.1 Streptomyces pseudoechinosporeus | reverse complement strand
GCGCCGATGTGCACTGAGCCATGGGTACGGGGGGAACCCCGGCTCGTGCGCCAGCCGATGACCAGTCGGCTCACTTAATACTGCGTTACCCCGGCCGAAAGTGTCACACCCTGCGGGCCAGACCTTTGAAGGCGTACGAAATCGCAGGTCAGGGCCGGGATGGGGTCGAGGACAGCGGAGTCGTACCGTCCTGGGAGGCCGAGGTCGGCGTCTCCTCGTCGGAGGCAGTTCCCTCGGCGGAGGCGGGGGTGAGGGCCGGGGTGGCGCGGCGCTGGACGTCGCTGGTCGGGGCGTCGCTGGTCGGGGTTATGACACCCGGCTCGTCGTCCTTGCCCTTCCCGTCCTTGCCGCCCTTCCCTCCCTTCCCGTTCTTCTCGCCGCCTTTGTCGTCCCCGTCGTCGGAGTCGTCGGCGTCGTCGTTGCCCTGGCCGTTCCCCTCGGACACCGAGTCGTCATCCCGGTCCTCGGACTGCTTGAGGACGGTCGCGCAGTACTGTCGTACGCGCTCGGCGCCGCTCGCCGCCTCCTCCAGGCTGCGTCGGCGGTCGGGGGCGAGCTTCTTGCCGTCGCGGACGTCCCGGCAGGAAGCGGTGACCTTCTTCCACCAGGCCTCGGAGCGCGCCTCGGGGCCGGGGGCGGCCGCTCCGGGCCGCGGGGGCGTGCTCCCCGGTGTCTCCTTGCGCGCGTCGTCACCGGTTTCCGGTGCCGAGGAGGAGCCGTCGCCGGTCGGGCCGCCCGTGTCGCCGTCCGGATTCGATACGTCGGGGGCGCCGCCCCGCGTCCCGTCGGGGGACGGAGTGATCAGCGGATGCTTCGGGGTGGCGGGCGCGGTCACCGTGGCCCCGGGGGGTTCCGGTTCGTCGTCGGTGAACGGCAGCACTCCGGCCGTGGCGACCATCGCGGCCCCGCCGAGCATCCCGGCGGCCAGCGTGGCGGCGAGCCCGAAACGCACCGGGCGGCCCACGCGGGACGGACGGCGACGGCCCGCCGTGGCGCGGCCGAGGCGGACGACTCCCGCATCGGCGGACGTGGCCGTGTGCGGACGGTCGCGGTGCCCGAGGGTCGCGTGCTCCTCGTCCCGGCCGGTGCGCGCCTTGCGGAAGGCGGCCATCGCATTGGCCTCGCCCCGGAGTTCATCGCTGCTCAGCGGGGGTTCGACAGTCAGCGCGCCCAGCGCCCGGACGAGCCGGTCGGCCTGGTGGCGGGTGTCGCCGTCGACGGTTTCGAGTGGCTCTCCGCGCAGGAGTCGTTCCGCGGTACTGCGGTCCAACCACCTGTACTGCTCGTCGGCCATCACATGTCCTTCTGCGTCCGCGAACGCATATGCGTCACACCTGCGGACGACACCGCGTCAGTACGCGGCTCTCTTTGTGGGGGTACGGCACTCAGTGCGCCGGTGGATTCCGGATCCGCGCCGAGCAGCTCCGCGAGCCGCTTCAGACCGCGGTGCGCCGCCGTGCGGACGGCTCCCGGGCGCTTGCCCAGCGTCTCGGCGGCGGTCTTCGCGTCAAGGCCGACGACGACGCGCAGTACGACGGCCTCCGCCTGGTCCTGCGGAAGCTGGGCTATGAGGGACAGGGCGTTACCGGTGGCGAGCGCCTCGATGGCCTCACCGGCGGTGTCGGACTCGGCCGCCCGCCCGGTGAGCTCGGTCTCGTCGCCGCCTATCGCCGGGCGGCGGCCGCGCATCCGTATGTGGTCGAGCGCGCGGTTGCGGGCGATCCGGGCGGCCCAGCCGCGGAAGCGGTCTGCGTCCCCGCTGAACCGTTCGAGGTCCCGGGCTATCTGCAGCCAGGCCTCGGACGTGACGTCCTCGGCGTCCGGGTCGCCGACCAGCGTCCGTACATACCCCAGCAGCCGTGGATGCACGGCTCGGTACACAGTCCGGAAGGCGTTCTCGTCCCCGTCCTGTGCCGCAAGCACCGCGGCGGTCAGCTCCGCGTCGTCCCCCAGCACCGCGCGCCCCTTTTGCGCCTAAGCCGGCGCCGCTCTCGCGGACCGGGTTCTCGCCGTCGTGGTTCCTCAGTTGATGGATGCGGTCCTGCCCCGCATCCGGCGCGAAATGCACGGTACGGCCAGAAAGCATCTGACGTCCATGTGCGTACAACGTACAAGCAACTCATCCCAGCGCCGGGGTGTGACAGAAAACGCACCCCCGGCGCTGTAGAGAGTACGGGTCGCCGCGCGGCCCGTACCGCGCGACGGTCGGGGCCTCTCCTGTGGGGGGTGGCGGCCCCGGCCGTCTCCGTGGTTTAGTGCCCTGACCTGCGAAGATATGCGATTCCCGTGACCAACGCGGCCAGCGCGTGACCAACGCGATCAGACACCTCGTCAGATCTTCCCCGGGCCGATGCGCTGAGCCGTCCCAGCCGCTAGCTCATCAACCCCTTCGACTCGGCGCTGCCGCAGGGCAAACATCCCGATCCGCCCCCGCGGTCGGCTTGGATCTCCACCAGCTCTTCCTCTGCCCGGCATCGACCTATTCGCGAGGTAGTGGTGCGGTACACCTCACCCTTGGGGCGACAGCACCCCTCGTGACAGGCCCACCCGCCGCCCCATCTGCCAAGCCACGGACGCCCGGGTGCACCACGGCCGTGCTGGTGACTGCCTCCGATGTACTGGTTTCCGTCGGCGCCCCCTCGCGGCCGACCTGGTTGTCCTCGCCCGCTCGCTCGCTCGCCACGGGCAACGCCACCGCGCTGACCTGCTGCACCCGCATCCCCGACAGCCAGAACTGACCCGTAAGGAGCACCACTGCCACGCCCGCCACCGACCGGTCCCCGCACCGTGACCAAGAGCCCTCCGGCCATGGCAGCGCCGCCGCCGGGATCGGCGCTGCCCTGGTGATGACCGTCTGCTGTACAGGGCCCGTATTGGTCGCCGCCGGTGCCCTCGGTGCACTGGGCGGCTTCCTGGGCAACCCCTGGGTGATCACCGCGGCGACCTTGCTCCTGGTGGCAGCCGTAACCGCGCTTGCCCGCCGCCGCGCAGGCTGCGACGCCTGCTGCCCACCCACCGGCCCGCCCAGGGACACCGCCGACCGGGACCACCCGCACCTCGCAGCCGACCAGGAAGGCCCCGCTCCCGATGACGCCGCCTTGACCCGCCGCGACCCGTTCCTCGCTCTGACTGTGATCGCCTCGCTCGTGGCGAGCGACCACCGCCTGCGTCACCGAGCACACCGCCACCAAGTCCGCCTACGCCAGTGCGGTCACCGCCTCCGGGTCCAGAAGAGCACCGAGGTCATCATCATTGAGACCCGTGCATCGTGAAGTTGCAGGTCACGGGTCTGGTGTGCGGGACGATCGGGGTGCTCACGCCGGTCATCGGCCGGTGTCCCTCGCCAAGATCTTCTGGCCTGTCGACCGGAGTCGTTGCCGGGTTCCGCTGCGCGGACCGCCAGGCCGCTCCTACGATCCGTCACCGGGCCGGTACGGCGGGAGACCATGAGGGGCGTGGGGATGCAGGAGCTGGAGCGGATTGCGGCCCGCCGGGGCGAACTGGACACGCTCGTCGAGGAGTTGGCCAAGCAGCTGCATGAGGTCCAGGCGGAGCGGGAGGAGCTGGTGATCGCCGAGCGGGTCCTGAACCGGCTGGCTGAGCAGGACCGGGTCGCGGCCGCAGCCCCGGCACCGGTCCGGGTGGCGGGGCGGGCGGTGCTGCTGATCCCGCATCGCGGCGAGAACCCTGACGAGGCCGCGCTGCCCGAGGACTACCGCAAGATCCTGGCGATGGTGAGGGACGCCGACGGCCCGGTGCAGGTCAGAGCGGTCGGCGAACGCCTGGGCCTGGACACCTCGGTCCGCGGCAAGCTGGAGCCCTTGCGCGCGAAGATGACCAAGCTCGCCGATCGCGGCTGGCTGCACAAGCGGCCCGACGGCCGCTTCACCGCACGCCGGTGACGGCGTCGCGGGCCGCTGCCAGCAGGACGTAACCAGCGGGCCCCCGACGGCAGTTGAGTTTGGTGTGAAGAAAGCCAACAGCACGGTCGAGGGCCCTGACGGCCTTGTCTACACCGCCCGCCTGCCTCTGTCGAGCTCCACCCTGAACTATCTCGCCGACCTGATACGCAGCCACTTGAAGAAGATCCGCTCCCGGTGGCGGGCCCTGCCCGCCGGGAAGATCGCGGGCATCGTGCTCGCGGTGCTGCGCTGTGACCAGCGGCCGGGCGACCTGGCCGGCGGCAACGGGATACACCGCACCACCGTGACCCGGTGGGTCCGGGAAGTCGTCGACCTGCTCGCCGCCCGCGCCCCACGCCTGGACAGAGCCCTGAAGAAGATCGCCCGAAAGGGCGGCGGCATCGTACTGCTGGACGGCACGCTGATCCGCACCCGAAGGCGCACCGGCGCCGAGAACCGGAAGAACTACTCCGGCAAGAACACGTGCCACGGCCTGCTCGTGATCGCACTCACCGACGACCGGGGGCGGTTGCTGTGGGCCTCGGCCGCCCGGCCCGGGCGGACCTCGGAGATCACCGCCTGCCGACACGACCAGCTCACGCAGAAGTTGCAGGCGGCTGGACTCGGAGCCGTCGCCGACCTGGGATTCGTCGGACTCGACGACAGCGGCCCGGACGCCGACCCGGCGGTGATCACCGGCTACAAAGCGGCACGGAATCGTCCCCTGACGCGTGGACAGAAGCTGTCCAACAAGGCGTTGGCAGCCGTGAGAGCCCCGGTCGAGCACGGCTTCGCCCACCTCAAGAACTGGCGCGTGCTCGGCAAGGTCCGCACCGACCCGAAGTGGGCGACCGCCCTGGTCAGTGCCCTGCTCGTCCTCACGAACCGCGAAATCTCCCGGTGACCGACAATCTTCACCGAAGTCATCCGCCCGCGGCCAGCGTGAGTACCCCGAACCCCACGCACACCAGACCCGTGACCTGCAACTTCACGACGCACGGGTCTCAATCAGTGTTTCTTACCTTGTCCGTGCGGCTTCTGACGGCTCAGATCTCCTGGGGCTTGTAGGAGCTGGGGTCGCGCAGGGCGACGCGACCCAGGAGGTCGACGGTTTTGGTGACGCCCTCGACGGGGGCCACAAGAACGTCCTCGTGCTCGATGCTCAGGACGTCGTCGTAGCCGGCTCGACGCAGGGCGAGGCAGAACGCGCGCCAGAACGCGTCGTCGTGGCCGTAGCCGAGGGTGACGTAGTTCCAGGAGCGTTCCTTGGCGGCCATGACCGGCAGCGTCTCCAGCCTGCTGGTCAGCGCCTGGCGGGAGGGTTCCAGCCGGGTGTCCTTGGCGTGCACGTGGTAGATCGCCTCGCCCAGGGTCTCGATGGCGGCGAGCGGGTCGGCGCCCATCCACATCAGGTGGCTGGGGTCGAAGTTGGCCCCGACCACGGGCCCGACCTCCTCGCGCAGGCGCAGGAGGGTGGGGACGTTGTAGACCGCCTGGTGGGCGTGCATCTCCAGAGCGAGCTTGGGTACGCCCCGGTCACGGGAGTGGGCGACGAGGTCTCGCCAGTACGGGAGTACGACCTCGGTCCATTGCCAGTCGAGGATCTGTGTGGTCTCCGGCGGCCAGGAGACCGTGATCCAGTTGGGGTTGGCGTCGCCCGGCCCGCCCGGCAGCCCGGACATCATCACCACGCGGTCGACGCCGAGGAGCGGGGCGAGAGCGATCGTCCTGCGCGCGACCTGGTCGTGCTCGCGGCCGCTGGGCCCGGGGTGCAGGGGGTTGCCTGAGCAGGTGAGGGCGCTGATCGTGAGCCCTCGGTCGGCGACCTTGGCCAGCAGTTCGCGGCGCGCGCCGTCGCTGTCGAGAAGCCGGTCGATGTCGATGTGCGGGGCGGTGGACCAGGCGCCGGTGGCGAACTCCACGTGGTCCAGGCCGAGTTCGGCGGCCAGGTCCAGGGTCTCGTCGAGCGTGAGGTGCCCGACGCTGTCGGTGTTCAGACCGATCTTCATGATGCGTCCCGTCTGCGGTGTGGTCGGGCGGGGAGTGGTCGTTCCCCGCTGGTTCGGTGTGCCGGCGGTGGGGGTCAGATGTAGAGGGCTGGGCGGTCGGCGAGTTCCACCTCGACGCGGCGGCCCTCGGTCTGGGCGCGGATGCCCGCCTCGCAGACCGCGGCCACGGCGTAGCCGTCCCAGGCGCTGGGGCCGGTGACCTCGCCGCGCCGGGTGGCGTCGATCCATGCCTGGACCTCGCGGTCGTACGCCTCGGCGAACCGCTCGACGAAGCCGGGGGTGACCGTGCCGCCCCAGCGTCCGCCGGTGCTGACGAGCATGTCGTGCCGGTCGCCGATGCGGGCGGTGCCGTGCTCGCACACTGCCTCGGCGTGGACCTGGTAGCCGTAGCGGGCGTTGACGTAGATCTCGACGTCGACCAGGGCGCCGCCGTCGGTTTCGAAGACGACGAACTGCGGATCGGCCAGCCCTTCGGGCGCGTTGCCGGAGGGCCGCGGCCGCATGACGGTGACGGATGTGATCTCCTGGCCGAGCAGCCAGCGGGTGATGTCCATCTCGTGGGTCACGGAGTCGTTGATGAGCATGGCGCTGGTGAAGTCCGGCGGGCAGGACGGGTTGCGGTGCCGGTTGTGCAGCATCAGCGGCCGGCCCAGTTTCCCGCTGTCCAGCAGCGCTTTGAGTTTGATGTACTCGTGGTCGTAGCGGCGCATGAAGCCCACCTGCACCCGGCGGTGCCCGAGCCGCTGCTCGGCCTCCAGCACGCGCAGGGCGGAGGCGGCGTCGGGGGTGAGGGGCTTCTCGCACAGGACGGGCAGGTCGTACTCGAACGCGGTGAGCAGTGCCGCCTCGTGGGCGACGCCCGGGGAGGCGAGCAGCACCGCGTCGACGTCGGGTGAGGCCATCGCTTCGGCGACGTCGCCGTATGCCGCGCATCCTTCGGCGTCGGCGGCAACCGTCTTGGCGCGATCGATGTCGACGTCGACGACGGCGGCCACATGGGCGCCGCTGGTCACCTCGCTGATCCGGCGTACGTGGTCGGCTCCCATGCGGCCGGCGCCGATCACGGCGACTCCAAGGGAGGTGTGGTGGGTCATGTGGTTCCTTGCCTTGGGGGTGGGGGGCGGCGGTGACGGTCAGCCGTGGGCCGGCCGGACCCACATGGGTCCGGCCGTGCCCCGGGTCGTACCCGTCACCGTGTTCCCTTGGCCGCGAACGTGGCGACGGTTGCGACGTTGGCCTTGTCGACGAAGGCCGGGCCGGTCAGCACGGGCGCCACGCCACCGCCGCTGTAGTTGCCGTTGTTCTTGTAGAGCCAGAGGGAGTCGACCGCCAGGTAGCCCTGCAGGTAGGGCTGCTGGTCGACGGCGAACTGGATGCTGCCGCCCTGGATCGCCTTCACGAGTTCCTTGTTGAGGTCGAAGGTGGCGACCTTGGCCTTGCTGCCGCCCTCGGACACCGCCTGTGTGGCGGTCAGCGCGACCGGGGCGGCGAGGGTGACGACGTAGTCGATGGAAGGGTCCTGCTTGAGCTTGGCGGTGATGGTCGACTGCACGGACGGCATGTCGGCGCCATTGACGAACAGGTTTTCCGTCGTGCCCGAGAAGCCCTTCTTGACGCCCGCGCAGCGTGCCTCGAGGGCGACCTGGCCCTGTTCCTGAATGACACAGGCGACCTTCTTGGCACCGAGGGAACTCAGCTTCTTCCCGACCGCCTCGCCGGCGACGGTCTCGTCCTGGCCGAAGTATTCGATCAGGCCCTGCTTCTGCCAGTGGTCCACACCGGAGTTGAAGCCGACCACGGGTATACCGGCCTGCACCGCCTTGGCCACGGTGCCCTTCATGGCATCGGGCTTGGCGAGGGTGACTGCGATGCCGTCGACCTTCTGGTCGATCGCGTTCTGCACCAGGTTGGCCTGGTTGCCCCCGTTCGGGTCGGAGGAGTAGACCAGCTTGATGTTGTCCTTGGCGGCCGCGGCCTGGGCGCCCTTGCGGATGGTGTCCCAGAACGTGTCACCGGGGACCGCGTGGGTGATCATCGCGATCGTCATGCGGGGTGTGGTGGCCTGGCCCGCGGAGACGCCGTCGGCGCTCTCCTCCGACTTCTTGCCGCCCGAGCTGCTGGAGCAGCCGGCGACCGTAAGGACTGCGCTGGCGGCCATGGCCACCAGGACGGTGAATCTGCGGGAGCGGGCGGGAAGTGAGCGGTTCATTTCGGCACCTCACTGTGCTGACTTGCGGGAAGGGGTGATCCACCGGCGGGACGCGACACATCCCGTTGTGGGTCGGACGGGGAGCTACTGGGTGGCCGGCTGTGCGGCTCGGGGTGGGGATCAGAGGGTGAACGCGGCGCGGAACCGCTCCATGGCGGTGTGACTGTCGCCGGAGGGCCATGCCTCCAGGGCGACCGTGCCGTCGTAGCCGAGGTCGGTAAGGGCGCGGGCGACGGCCGGATAATTGATCTCTCCGGTGCCGGGTTCATGGCGGCCGGGCACGTCGGCGACCTGGATCTCTCCGATCAGCCCCGCGCCATGCGCGCGGCGGACGAGCTCGATGAGGTTTCCCTCGCCGATCTGGGCGTGGTACAGGTCCAGATTCATCCGCAGACCGGGCCGACCGACTGCCGCGACCAGGGCGTAGGTGTCGGCGGCCCGCGCGAACGGGACACCGGGGTGGTCGACGGCGGTGTTGAGGTTCTCCAAGGTGAAGGTGACGCCCGCGCTTTCGCCCAGTTCGGCCAGGCGGGTGAGCGTGCGGTGGGCGGTGATCCACATCTCGCCGGTGGCCTCGCCGGTCACCGGCACCACGGGCAGGCCCTCGGCGTCCAGGCCGGTGCCGTGCAGGTTGAGCCGGGGGCAGCCGAGATGCTCGGCGGCCTTGATCGATTCCTCGGCCGTGCGCAGGAGTTCGGCCGCGCCGTCCGGGTCGGTCAGGGTGCCGCGGATGTAGCCGGTCATCGAGGAGAACTCGGCGGGGGTCTGGGCCAGTGCGTTCAGGTCGTGCCGGGTCCAGTCCCAGATCTCCACCTGGAAGCCGGCCTCGTGGATGCGCCGGGCCCGCTCCTCGATCGGCAGGTCGCGGTAGACCATCTCGGCACAGACCGCCAACGTGTACATTCACAGCTCCAGACTTATAACGTTCTAAGAGAACAGGAGCAGTACGCCAGGCTCCGGGCGGCCTGTCAAGGGTTTGTGCGGACATTTGATTTATAACGTTGTGACAACGCTGACCAGTGCGTGTCCTGCCTGGCCCGGTCTACGATCACCTCGGAGAAGACCCTCGATCAGGAAGGCCGACGGTGCCATCGCGCTCTGCCGTCCCGGACGGAAAGCGGCCGACGCTCAGCGACCTCGCGGCGCGGGCAGGTGTCTCCGTGCCGCTTGCTTCCATGGTCATGCGCGGTGCCAAGGGGCCCAGCGCGGCAAGTCGCGAGCGGGTGCTGCGGGCCGCGCAGGAAATCGGCTACCGGCCGGACAGCAGGGCCCGCCTCCTGCGCAGCAGCCGCTCGCACCTGGTGGGAGTGCAGTTCGACCTGCAACAGCCCTTCCACGCTGACATGGTTGAGGCGCTCTACGCCGCGGCCGGGGCGGCCGGCTATCAGATCGCACTCAGCGCCGTCGCCGCGAGCCGCAGCGAACAGGAGGCGGCGGAGACGCTGCTCGCCGACCGCTGCGAGGCACTGATCCTGCTCAGCCCCCATGCCCCGGCGGCCCGGCTGGCAGAATTCGCGGCGCAGCTACCCGTCGTCTCCGTGGCCCGCCGGCTGCGCCCGCTCGCCGACGGCGTCGACGTCGTCCGCGCGGCCGACGACGAGGGCGCCCGCCAGGCGGTCGACCACCTCGTGGCACTGGGCCATCGCGACATCGTCCACATCGACGGGGGCAGGGCGCCTGGCGCGGCCGACCGGCGCCGCGGCTACAAGTCGGCCATGAAGCACCACGGCCTCACCGACCGCGTCCGACTCGTGCCGGGCGGGCTGACCGAGGACCACGGCGCCGCAGCCGCACGAAAACTCCTCGCCGAAGCTTCCCGCCCCACCGCCGTCCTCGCCTTCAACGACCACTGCGCCATCGGCGTCCTCGACACCTTCCTGCGCGCCCGCATCCCTGTGCCCGACGAGATCTCGGTCGTCGGCTTCGACGACAGCCACCTCGCCCGCCTCGCCCACGTCCAACTCACCACGGTCGGGCAAGAAGCCCCCCAGCTGGCGCGCCGGGCCGTGAACCGGGCCGTCGCCCGGCTGGAGGGCGGGGCGACGGACGACGAACGAGAAGTCGTCGTCACACCACACCTCGTCATACGAAGCACCACCAGGGCACCTTGCCGCTCCTGACCCGCGCTGCTCCACGTCCCGGCTCGATCTGGTCGAAGTTCCACCGCGCCCCAAGGACCACCCGCGGCTGTCCGCCGAGGAACCCGCCTACATCCAGGCGGACGCGCGAGCCAAGGAGGCAGGCAAGCGGACGAACACGAGCCGCTGCCGTGGATCGCGCTGTTCAGACACCGCACCACCTGGGGCATGGAACGGATTGGCATGAAGCGGATCGGTCGGCCGCCTGAGGCTGGTGATCGGCGAGATGCATGACGGTGCCGTGAGCCGCAAGCCAAGCAATAAGTGGCGCAACCTGCCGGGCGACTTCCCGCACTGGCACACGGTGCACACGGCCTTCACCCGGTGGTGGCAGGACGGAAGCGTCGACGTCATCCACAATGACCTGCGCGATGAGGTCCGCCGGTACGAGGGACGGGACACCGACCCGACCGCCGCGATCATCGACTCGCAGTCGGTACGCGCCGCGGAGACGGCCGGAAATGATCAGTTTGTTCACGGGGTCTGAGGGCGCTGGTCGAGCACGGCTTCGCCCACCTGAAGAACTAGCGGGTCCTCGGCAAGGTCCGCACCGCCCCGACATGGGCGACCGCCCTAGAGCGCGTATCGAGTCGTGATCACCGGGTGGTCCTGGTGAGGTCTTTGATCCAGATCATCGAGGCGTGCAGGTGGAGACCGGCGAGGTAGCTGTCGGGAGTCTTGTCGTATCGGGTGTCTCACCGTCCCATTTCCGGCCTCCTGGTACGTCACGCTCTGGGGCGGGTGAGGCACGTGGAGCCGACGTGAGCCGACCGGTGCACTGATGTCCGGGCGGGGACTCATGGGACATGGCCCGGCACCCGGCTCAGGTTCCGGGGAGGATACGGCGCGTCTCGTAGGCCCACATCGCGATCTCGACCCGGTTGCGGGCGCCGAGTTTGGCCATCAGGCTCGCCAGATGCGTCTTCACCGTGCTGAGGCTGATGTGCAGTGCATCGGCGATCTCGGTGTTGGTCAGCCCGCGGGCGACGGCGAGGAGCACCTGCTCCTCGCGGGCGGTGACGGGGGAGACCGGCTGGGCCGCGGGCCGGCCGGCGGGCAGGTCCGCGAACGCCTGGAGCAGACGGATGGTGACGCTGGGCGCGATGAGCGCCTCACCGTCGGACGCCGACCGTACGGCCTGGGCCAGAAGGTCCGGTCCCGTGTCCTTGAGGAGGAATCCGCGGGCGCCCGCACGCAGTGAGCCGTAGACGTACTCGTCGAGGTCGAACGTGGTGATGACGACCACGACCAGCGGGTCGGCGACGCCCGGGCCGGCGATCAGCCGGGTGGCCTCGAGCCCGTCGAGCACGGGCATGCGGATGTCGAACAGACAGACGTCGGGGCGCAGTTCGCGGGCCAGACGTACCGCTTCGTGTCCGTCGGCGGCCTCGCCGACCACCTCGATTCCGGGCTGGGCGTTCAGCATGATCCGCAACCCGGTGCGGATGATCGCCTGGTCGTCAGCGACGAGGACGCGAATGGACACCGCTCTCGCTCCTCGCTCTCGGCAGTTCGGCTTCGACATGCCAGCCCCGGTCGGTACCCGGGCCGGCTCGTAGTGTGCCGCCGAGCAGGGTCGCGCGCTCGCGCAGTCCGGTAAGTCCGTATCCGTCGCGACCCCGGCCGGTGCGTCGGCCGTTGTCGCGCACGCTCACCCGTACCGTGTGCCGTTCCGCGGCGACCCGGACGACGAGCTCGGTCGCGTCGACCGCATGGCGCAGCGCGTTGGTCACCGACTCCTGCACGATGCGGTAGACGGCCGCGTCCACGGCCGGGGGCAGCGAGTCCAGCTCGCCGTCGAGCCCCAGGTCGACCTTGAGGCGATCACCCGGCGTGCGCACCAGGCGCTCCAGATCCGCGACGCCGGCAGGCGGCGCCAGCTCGGCGCCGACCCCGCGGTCGCGCAGCGCGGCGACCATGGCGCGCATTTCCTCCAGCGTGCGCGCCCCTTCCTCCTCGACCCCCTCCAGCGCCTCGACGGCGGCGGACGGGTCGGTGCCCGCGAGTACCCGGCCCGCCTGGGCGCGGATCACCATGGCCGACACGTGGTGGGCCACCGTGTCGTGCAGTTCCCGGGCGAGCTGTTCACGCTCGCGGGAGCGTACCTGCTCCAACTGTCGCTCGCGAGCGGTCACCCGGAACCGCACGGCAGCCCCGACCACGCCGGGCAGCAGCAGGAAGACGAAGCCCACGACCTTTTCGACGACCGGAGCCTCGTACGTGACGACACACAGCGCGCCGACCGCGAGGATCACCGCGCCGCCCAGCACGATCTCGCGTCCCGATCCCCACCGGGGCAGCGCGTACACCAGCACGAGCACGACCGCGGCGGTGTCCAGGCCGACGGGCTCGCGCGGTGCGGCGACGAGCGAGGCCACCTGGAGCAGCATCACCGAGCCGAACGCCAGCGTGACCATCGCCAGCGGGCGGGTCCGGCGCCACAGGGGCAGCAGGCACAGCCATACGGTGAAACCCACCGCCACCGGCCGCCACACGACGTTCTCGCGCAGGGTGGCCTCCAGCACCACACCGCCCAGGCCCGCGGCGAGCAGCGCCCAGTCCCGCCGCACCCGGGCGGGCGCGTCGGGCGGCCGGGGTTCGGTCCACAGGGTTCGCAGGTCGTCGCGCAGCACGGTTCTCAGCGTAGGGACCGCGCCGTGCCGCGCATCGGCCGAAAGGACGGGGCGTCACTCCGACTTGGGGCCGATGGATCCGCGGCCCGCGAGCCGATGCCGCAGAGCGCCGTGGCGACGAGCCTCGGCATCGGCGGCCGTACAAGGACGGCCGACGAGGTGGTTGGAGGACCCGATGCTCTCGAAAGCCCTGTTGCGCCTGGGCGCAAGCGCCGCCCGCCATCCCTGGCGGGTGATCGCGGCATGGCTGGTCGCCGCCACGCTCGCCGTCCTCGCCGCCGTCGCCTTCGGCGGGCGGAATGCGGATTCGATGACCGCTCCGGGACTGGACTCCCAGCGGGCCGCGGAACTGATCGAGCGGGCCGGCACCGGCCAGGAGGGGATGACCGCTCAAGTGGTCGTCACCCCCCTCGACGGCGCTGCGACGTTCTTCGACCACGGCAGCGCGCGCACCGCTCTCACGCGGCTGCAGACCGAGGTGAAGCGGCTGCCGCACGTGCTCGGCACGAGCGACCCGGCGGGGGCACTCGACGCAGGCGGGGGAAAGGCTGTGCGTGGCGGCCTTGTCTCGGCCGACGGGCGGATCGCGGTCGTCCGGGTGCAGTACCCCGACCAGAGCCGGCTGTCGGCCGAAGACCTCGACGCCCTCGTCGATCTCGGCGACCGGCTGCGCGCCGAGCTGCCGCTGCGCATCGAGATGGGCGGGAACCTCTTCTACGCCTTCTCCGACCCCGACGGCGGCGCGAGCGAGTTGATCGGCCTCCTCGCCGCGGCCGCGATCCTGTTCCTGGCGTTCGGTTCGCTCGTCGCCGCCGCGCTGCCGATCGGCATGGCGGTCTTCGGACTGACCGTCGGGGTCGCCACGATGACGGTACTGGCGGGGGTGACGGACGTCCCCACCTTCGCGCCGGTCCTGGGCAGCATGGTCGGGCTCGGAGTGGGCATCGACTACGCGCTGTTCGTGCTCGCCAGGCACCGGGAGTACCTTGCGCGCGGGCTCGATCCGCACGAGGCGGCCGGACGAGCGGTGGCCACGGCGGGGCGGCCGGTGGTCTTCGCCGGCGGCACCGTCGTCGTGTCGATCCTCGGCATGGCGGTCGCGAACGTGCCGTTCATGACGGTCGGCGGGCTTGCCGTCTCGATCGTCGTCCTGACCATGGTGCTCGCGTCGGTGACGCTGCTGCCGGCCTTCCTCGGCGCCGCCGGCCCGCGCCTGGCCCGGGCCGGCCGGATCGGCCGGGCTCTGCAGACCAGGAAGCTGGGCCGGCTCGCACGGCGGCGGGACCCGGCGGCGGGCGCCGCCCACGCCGCCGGGTGGCGTCGCTGGATCGGGCACGTCAGCCGGCACCCGGTGCCGTACGCGGTCGGCGCGGCGGGGCTGCTGCTGACCGCGACGCTGCCCGTGCTCGGCCTGCGCGTCGGCCTGCCCGACGACGGCTCACTGCCCCACAGCCGTACCGAGCGCCGCGCGTACGACCTCGTCGCCGAGGGATTCGGCCCGGGCACCAACGGTCCCCTCGTCATCGCCGCGGACCCCGCCCGTGATCCGGGAGTGCTGGACCGACTCGTCGGGGCGGTCGCGGCGGATCCGGGCATCGCATCCGTCGCGCCGACGCACATCGATCGGGCCACCGGCATCGCGACCCTCGTGGTGTTCCCGACCACCAGCCCTCAGGACAAGGCCACGGCCGACACCATCGCCCGGCTGCGCACCGACGTGCTGCCCACGGCGATCGGGCACGGCCCGGCCAGGGCCCACGTCGGCGGCGCCGCCGCGAGCCTGTCCGATGTGGGCCAACGCACCAGCCAACGCCTGCCGGTGTTCGTCGCCGCCGTGCTGGCGATGTCGTTCCTGCTGCTGATGCTGGTCTTCCGCTCGATACTCGTACCGCTCAAGGCGGTACTGCTGAATCTGCTGAGCATCGGCGCGGCCTACGGCATCATGGTCGCGGTCTTCCAGTGGGGCTGGGGAGGCGCACTCATCGGGCTGGAAGCGACGGTTCCGATCGTGTCGTTCATCCCGATGTTCCTCTTCGCCATCCTGTTCGGCCTGTCGATGGACTACGAGGTGTTCCTCCTCTCCCGCGTACGCGAGGAGTACCTGCGCACCGGCGACAACGGCACGGCGATCGTTGAGGGCGTCTCGGGCACCGCCCGGATCATCACCTCGGCCGCCCTCATCATGGTGGCGGTCTTCCTGTCCTTCGCCGTCGCCGAGGACCCCTCCACCAAAATGTTCGGGCTCGGCCTGGCCACCGCGATCTTCATCGACGCCACGGTCGTACGCATGGTGCTGGTACCGGCGACCATGACACTCCTCGGCCGGACCAACTGGTGGCTGCCGAAGTGGCTAGACTGGATGCTTCCCCGCGGCCCGGTCGGCACCGACGACACCGACGCGGAATCCACGGGTGAGGCCCCGCGTCCACGGCTGGCTGACCGTTGACTCAACTCCTGCCCGCCCTTGGCGTCCGGCACCTCAGCGCGTCACCTAGGGGCATATCGAGTCGTGATCACCGGGTGGTCCTGGTGAGGTCCTTGATCCAGATCACCGAGGCGCGCAGGTGGAGACCGGCGAGGTAGCTGTCGGGAGTCTTGTCGTATCGGGTGGCGATGCCTCGCCATGCTTTGAGCGTGTTGATCAGGCGTTCGACGGTATTCCGCTCCTTGTAGAGATCGGCGTCGTGGCTGACGGGTCGGCCACCTCTGGAGCCCTTCTTCTTCTTCCGGTTGGCGGCCTGGTCCTTCTTCTCCGGGATGACCGCCTTGATACGGCGTTTGCGCAGGTGGGCGCGGTTTCCGCGGGACGAGTACGCCTTGTCCCCGGCGACCGCGTCCGGCCGGATGCGGGGTCGGCCGACGGGCCCGCGTACCCGTACCTTCTTCAGGACGGGGATGAACTGCGGGCTGTCCGCTGCCTGGCCTGTGGTCAGGATGAACGCCAGCGGGCGGCACTTGCGGTCGGCGGCGAGGTGGACCTTGCTGCTCTGCCCGCCTCTGGAACGTCCGAGGAGGGCGGCCTTCAGCCGGAGTTTCCGCCGACGCCGGATGCGTCGTCGTTCTTCCAGCGCGGGATCACTTTCGGCCTCTTGCCCGTTTTGTTCTTCGAGGCCGCCCCCTTTGACCTGGCCTTCTCCTCCTCGGCCGCGGCTTTCTCCAGGGCGGTGACGACGTCCTCGTCGAGGTGCATCCCGGCCGCGTCGTGGTGGGCTCGGGCGGTGGTGGAGTCGATGCTGACCAGGGACAGGTCCACCTCACCCCGCTTCGCGGCTTCCGTGATCAGGCCCTCCAGCAGGGCCTCGAAGACGTCGGCGTCACGCCACTGCCGGAAGCGGTTGTGGACGGTCGACCAGGCGCCGAACTCCGTCGGCATCTCCCGCCACTGCCCGCCCGTCTTGAACCGCCAGATCACGCCCTCGAACTGCTGCCGCAGTCGCTCGGGGTTCGGGCCGTACTCGCCGATCGGCAGGTACGGCTCGATGAACTCCCAATCCGGATCGGTCAGTTGCACTCGCGTCACGTAAGACCGTCTATCGGACCGGACCGTGCTACGAAGGCACATCCCGCAAATTGATCACGACTCGATACGCGCCCTAGTCAGGGCCCTGCTGGTCCTCACGAACCGCGAAGTCTCCTGATGACCGACGATCTTCACCGAAGTCATCCGCCCACGACCAGCACGGGCACCCCGAACCCCAGCACACCAGGCCCCTGCCGAGTAGCCGAGGGGAGTCTCACCCCTCGGCTCTCACAGATCCGTACGTGACAGTCGCC
>NZ_BAAGPS010000050.1:319203-319677 GCF_054783935.1 Streptomyces pseudoechinosporeus | reverse complement strand
ATCTGCCCAGGGTAAGTCGGGACCTAAGGCGAGGCCGACAGGCGTAGTCGATGGAGAACCGGTTGATATTCCGGTACCCGCTGTGAAGCGCCAGACATTGAATCCAGTGATGCTAAGCCCGTGAAGCCGTTCCGGACCCTTCGGGGAAAGGAAAGTGGTGGAGCCGGTGACCCGAGCTGGTAGTAGGTGAGTGACGGGGTGACGCAGGAAGGTAGTCCATCCCGGGCGGTGGTTGTCCCGGGGTAAGGGTGTAGGCCGTGCGATAGGTAAATCCGTCGCGCACAAGGCTGAGACCCGATGCCGAGCCGATTGTGGTGAAGTGGATGATCCTATGCTGTCGAGAAAAGCCTCTAGCGAGTTTTACGGCGGCCCGTACCCTAAACCGACTCAGGTGGTCAGGTAGAGAATACCGAGGCGTTCGGGTGAACTATGGTTAAGGAACTCGGCAAAATGCCCCCGTAACTTCGGGAGAAG
>NZ_BAAGPS010000050.1:318814-319185 GCF_054783935.1 Streptomyces pseudoechinosporeus | reverse complement strand
TTGCACTACGAGTAAAGATGCTCGTTTCGCGCAGCAGGACGGAAAGACCCCGGGACCTTTACTACAGTTTGATATTGGTGTTCGGTTCGGCTTGTGTAGGATAGCTGGGAGACTTTGAAACGTGGACGCCAGTTCATGGTGAGTCGCCGTTGAAATACCAGTCTGGTCGTGCTGGATGTCTAACCCGGGTCCGTGATCCGGATCGGGGACAGTGTCTGATGGGTAGTTTAACTGGGGCGGTTGCCTCCTAAAGAGTAACGGAGGCGCCCAAAGGTTCCCTCAGCCTGGTTGGCAATCAGGTGGTGAGTGTAAGTGCACAAGGGAGCTTGACTGTGAGACCGACGGGTCGAGCAGGGACGAAAGTCGGGACT